>DASVGE010000272.1:0-8517 GCA_036379695.1 Pyrinomonadaceae bacterium
GCTTGAGGGCGTAGCGTTTGGTCTCAAAGACATCTTCTGTCTGATGAAAGATGCGGGGCTGGGCGCTGTCGAACAGGTTCGATTATCCGGTGGCGGAGCGAAGAGTTCGCTGTGGCGTCAGATACTCGCCGACGTGCTCGATGCAGAACTCGTTACGGTCAACACGACTGAAGGTGCGGCATACGGCGCTGCGCTGTTGGCGGGTGTGGCCGGCGGAATTTGGCCCAACGTCGATACCGCCTGCGCGCAAACAATTTCGGTGGGCGATCGCATTGCGCCAAACGCGCAAAGTGTCGAAACCTATAAAGTGGTTTACGATCACTATCGCAATCTCTATCCGACATTGAAACCCACCTTCCACGCCCTCGCGAAGATTTAGAAGGCCGGCTTCTTGTACGGTGGCGAATTGACCGAAATCACAGTGCTGCTTAAGATTTTGCGCATGACGAACGTACATAGGGATGACGACTCGCTTGACGCGCTTCACGAGCAGAGCGTTGAGTTGATCCTGCACGCACACCGACTGCGACAGGAATTCACGCAACTGCGTGAGGCGTCAAAGGCATTGCGCGGCGACAGCATTCAGTTGCGAGACGATTGCCGTACGCTGCGGCACCTGGCAAGCCTTCTTACTTAGGGTTTTCAACCTTCCATTGACTGGCATCCGCGCGGGCCATACGAACTTTGGATGGCTTGCCGAACTCTGTCCAGTGGTTGCGTAACGAAGGGTCATGCTGACGGGCAACGGTTTACCTTCGTCGTGATCGTCTTTCATTCCTTTCATGTTGCGGCCGTCGAGCCAGATGGCGCCGAGGCGGCCATCGTTAGTGGAATCAGCGAGACAAAGCCGTGCCCGGTTTGCGTGTTGTCGAGGTGCGGAACGATGGGCTTGGTCCATGTTCATGGTGTTTTCCTTAGCCTGCGAAGCAGGCGTAAGCATAAAGCCTGGGGCGCAAGCCCCAGGAAGCTTATCAAAAAAGGGCGTTGAGCCCGCGAAGCGGGCGACAGCGGTATAACGTGAGCGCTGTCGCCCGCTCCGCGGGCTCGGCCTGCTTAATTGTGAGTTTACCTGGGGCTTGCGCCCCAGGCTTTATGCCTTCGCCCGCTTCGCGGGCTCTAAGCAGTAGGCCACCCCTACAATAGTCAATGAGCCAACCAACCCGGTAACGTTTCGTGCGGTAAGTGCGATAAACCGACTCCTGTCACCCGGTTTTTACACGCTGCATCTCACTGACTTACCTCACGCACTGTCGCGGACGCATGACGTTCGCGAAGATGTAGTTCGCGACGTTACGTCCCACGGATTGACCCGCAACATTGTCGAACGTAAAGTGAATACCACCGTAAACACGCGCGCGTTCCTGTTCGTTCGCCATCGCGTTGAACCCCGCGTACGAGCGCGTCGCGCCACCCGCGCCTGCCCACGTGTGCTGGAAGCTGATGTCGTCGCGTCCGAAAAACTGCGCCAGTATCGTCGCCTGCGAAGTTCCGATCGCCGCCATGTTCCCGGCGTACGATGGATACGGCGGACTCGGAATCAGCGACAACCACGCCGGATCGGCGACAGTGTTCGCATTACCATCTTCGTCGGCGCGACGAATCGCAGTCAGCGGCCGCCACAACCCGTATTGAAACTTGCTGGTGAACGTCACCTGCAACGCGTCGTGAAGCGAGATGTTCGTCAGTGCAAACAAACGCGCTCGTTCGACTGTCGTTAAGTTGCGACTTTCCGAGACCGTACGCGCCACGTTGTTCCAGACGAGGAGAAAGTTGGTTGGCGTACCAACGTTGGCCCACAGCCGTGCAACCTGTGTTTGATCGGCTGTGCGTGTCGTGCTGTTCAGTGCACCGAGCTCTTTCACTTCGTTTAAGTCCGCTGCGTATTGCGCGCTTGTCATCGACGGCGGTGGACCCGGAACAAATTGACCGGGCGAAGTGATACCAAACGGCATCACTGACGGATAGTGAGTAAATGTCGCCGCTGTGTTCGCAGGTGGCACAGGTTGCCAGTTGCCAGCTGTTCCGGGCAGAACGTACGCAGGCGGCGGCGCGTTCCAGCCGTCAGTGGCGCGGACAGCCAAGATCCGTTCCGCTACAATCTGACCGACACGGATGCCTTGCTGCGCGCGAGATTCCTCGATGCCCTGAAGTGACACGGCCAGTTCGGCGTCGAAAATCGCGACTCGCGTCGGGTACAGACCGACCAAAACATCGCGAGCGGCCTGTGCGGCTGCGGCTTGAACCGACGCGTGTTGCGAGCCGGGCACATCCGTCAGGTATGGTGTGTGACTGCCTTCAATCGAATTCACCGCGTCAAACATCGCCGTATGCATAATGGCGTAACTGCGCACGGGCATGATCGTCGCCGGATGCTGTCCCGGCGTCAGAACGGTTTCCATCAACACGCGATTCCACTGCACGATCACTTCCTCCTGCATCGCGGGTTGAAGGTTGTTGAGCGCCCACACATGTGTCTGGGTGCAGATTAGAATGGCCAAAATAAGAAAGCCTTTGAGAAGTAGTTTAGGGTTCATCATCGTTTCCTTCCGTCAAATCTCCAGCGTTAGAATGAGCGTCTTTCAACCTTGCTGAAAGCTCACCCGTTCAACGCGGGGAAACTGGATTTGACGGGCACGAGAAGTACTGAAACCTTCGCTGATTTTTTCTGAAAGAGTTTCTGAAAGCGAAATGTCTGAGGAAAATACGCACTTGTACGAGTTTGGGCCGTTTCGACTTGACCCGCTAAAGCGCCGTTTGATGCGCGACGGCGAGCCGGTTCGGCTGACTCCGAAGGCTTTTGATCTGCTGCTCGTGCTGGTTGAGGCACGTGGCCGGACGGTCGAGAAGGGTGAGTTGTTCGAAAAGGTGTGGGCCGGCACCGTGGTTGAAGAGAACAACCTCAACCAGAATATTACGGCTTTAAGAAAGTCGCTTGGAGACAGCCGTCAGGAAAGCCAGTACATCGCGACGATACCGGGACTCGGGTACCGGTTCGTGGCGGACGTCAAAACAGTTGAAACCGAGGTCACGCAAGCGCGCGAAGAAGCAGTGGTAGAACCTGCGATGGTCGCGCGCCGGCCGTCGAGGGCCTTTCGTTACTTGTTACTGATTCTGGTTCCGCTGGTCGTTGCTGCTTTGGTTTATGCGTTTTACAAGCGGGAAAAGCCGCGGCCGCCCGGCATTTCCTCGATCATGGTTTTGCCGTTGGAAAATCTCTCCGGCGATCCCGCCGAGGAATACTTCGCGGACGGCATGACCGACGCCCTCATCGGCGATCTCGCCAGGATCCGCGGCTTGCACGTCATCTCCCGCACTTCGTCGATGCATTACAAAGGCACAAAGAAATCACTTGCGGAGATCGCGCGTGAGATAAAGGTCGACGCCGTCGTCGAGGGAACGGTGCAGCGCTCGGGCGATCGCGTGCTGATTCGCGCGCAGTTGATTCACGCTCCCACCGATCGCCATCTGTGGGTGGCAGATTACAACCGCGGCATGCGCGACGTGCTGGATTTGCAGAGCGAGATCGCGCAGGCGATCGCGCGACAGGTGCAGATTCAGATGACGCCCGCCGAGCAGGCGCGCCTGACGTCGCCACACCCCGTTAAGCCAAAAGCCTTCGACGACTATCTTCAGGGCCGTTATCTCTACTGGAACAAACGCACGGAAGAAAACCTCAACAAGGCCATCGAGCACTTTCAGAACGCGATCAAAGAAGATCCGAATTACGCGGCAGCGTATGTTGGTCTCGCTGATTGTTACAACGGGCTGAGCGTCGTACAGGTTGGCGCCCTGCCGCCGGCTGAGGGCCGACGTCGCGCTGAAGAAGCGGCCACGAAAGCGCTCGCGCTTGATGGCGCGGGCGCCGAAGCACACACTGCATTAGGTTTTGTGAAGCACTACAACTGGGACTGGCCCGCTGCAGAACAGGACTTCAAACGCGCTATCGAACTCAATCCGAGCTACGCCAACGCATACAACTTTTATGCAAGCTATTTGATGTCGCGCGGGCGTGTTGATGAGTCGATCGCGGCGTCGAATCGTGCGCGCGAGTTGGATCCGTTTTCACTCTCCATCAGCGCGCAAAGAGGTTTTCTGCTCGAGAACGCGCGTCGCTATAACGAAGCCATCGAGCAACTCCGCGGCGTCATCGCGATGGATTCGAACCACTACCAGGCCTACTGGTTCCTCGGTCACACGTACGCTGCAAACAAGCAATTTGACGAAGCAATCGCCGCGGCTGAGAAGGCAGTTGCATTATCCGAGCGCGCTCCGGGCGCGCTTGGAATGCTTGGCCTCGTCTATGGCCTCGCAGGACGGAAACCTGATGCGTTGAAGATCTTGAACGAGCTGCTCGAACTCAATAAAACCCGCTACGTCACGCCCGCCGCCCTGGTGAACGTCTACATCGGTCTCGGCGACAAGGAGCAGGCGTTCGTCTGGTTGGAAAAAGCCTACCAGGAACGTTCGAACTACCTGGCGTGGTTGAAAGTCTTTCCCCTCCTCGATCCGCTCCGCTCCGATCCACGCTTCGCCGATCTGGTCCGCCGCGTTGGTTTGTAGCCACGGATAAACACAGAAAAAAATCCGGATTTAAATCCGTGTTCATCTGCGGCTAAACCAACTGCATTTGCCGCGCTAGTTCCGTCGCTGTCTGAGGTCTGTCATCCGGATCTTTAGCGAGGGCGTGCATGATTCCGATCGAGATTCTTCGCGGGATTGCGAGTGATTCGGCGAAGGGTGGCGGTGGTTCGTAGAGGTGCCGGTTGATAAGGCCCGATACCGTTGTCTCCTCAAACGGACGCTTCCCGGAGAGCATTTCGTAGAACATCGCGCCCAGGCTGTAAACATCCGAACGCGCGTCCAAAGGCTCACCCAAACACTGCTCCGGCGACATGTAATACGGCGTTCCGACAACCGCACCGGTTGCTGCGGCGCCCGCGTCGGCGAGTAGTTTAGCGAGGCCAAAATCAACCACCCTGACACTCTCGACCTCGAAATCATCATCAGGCGCAACGACGAGAATATTGTCCGGCTTGAGATCGCGATGGACCACTCCCTGCCGGTGAGCCGAACCAACTCCCGCACAGATCCCGCGCATCAGGCGCACGCCCCGCTCGACCGAGAAGTGATTCTCGCTTCGCAACAGCTCCCGCAGCGGCGTGCCCCGCACAAACTCCATCACGATGTACGCCGGCGCATGCACGTCGTCAGTCTCGCCGAAGTCGTGAATCGTGATCACATTCGGATGACGCAGCATCGCCGCCGCCCGCGCTTCCCTGCGAAAGCGTTGCAACGCCGCGTCGTCTTTAACAAACTTGCCCGTCAGGATCTTGACCGCCACATCGTCTCCGATGTGAACGCGTCGCGCGCGATAGACGACGCTCATGCCACCTTCACCGAGACGCGCCACCAGCTCGTACTTGCCGTCAATCTTGTGTCCGATCAGCGGATCTGGATTGGCCAGGCGAATGGTGGGAAGGGAAGAGTGAAAGTGACTTTCGTAGTACGGGTGTGTTTCCGGGCCCGGCAGGGTTAACGGCGAGCCGCAGTTTGCACAAAACAACGCCTCTTTGTTCAGAAACAACTCACACGCTGCGCAAAAAGGATTGCTGGCCCGCAGCGCGGCGAGCATCTGGTCCAGGTCTTCCTCGATGCTTTCCAAACCATTCGCGCCGGTGGCAGAGCTGCGGACCTCTCCCTCCGGATCGAGCAAGAAATACGCCGGTAAGTCTTCCTGCCCGTGACTGACCTGGTGATCGTTATCGAGGGCGCAAGGTTCGGTGACGTTGAGTCGCGCGATCGCGTCGCGCACCGCACGCGGATTTTTCTCCGCCTCCGATTGCGGTACGTGTACCGCGATCACGCGCAGACCTTCACGCTTTCGCTGATCGCGCAATTCCGCAACCTGCGCCAGGTTGGTCTTTGATGTCTCCGAACTTATGGACCAAAGGTGAACTAGTGTTGGATGTCCCTTGGTCTGCCGCGCCGTGGTTTGCCCGTTGAGCCATTCACTAGCACGCTCAAATGACGGCAACTGTACGTCTACCTTCATGTGCTTTGTCAGGCGTTTGCATCGGGGGGCCTTGTCCTTTTTCTTAGTTTTTATTCTTCCGAGCTCGTCGGGTCAATGATCGTTTTGACTTGTGTGACATGATTCGCCGGAAATCCACCCATGCGCGCATGTTCCTGGATCACTTCCTCATTCGGCGCGATGTAGACGCAATAAAGTTTGTTGTCCGTGACGTAGCTCTGAATCCACTGAATCTGTGTGCCCATCTGATTCAGCACGCTGCACGAACGCTGCGACATGGCTTTCAGTTCTGCCGGGGTCAACTTGCTCGCTCCTGGGACTACACGTTCAATAACGTACTTTGGCATTTAATGATCTCCTTTTAGTATCCACAGATTACGCAGATTATTTTTATGCGTTCTGTGGATGGATTAGTGCAACTCAATTAATAACTTGTGAAAATCCTCATCTCCACGAATCAGGTCAAAGGCGCTGTCGGCCCTGGCCCAGTGCGCGACGGTTCTGAATCCGCTGTCAAACGCGCGCCGCAGCAGCAGCAGCGAGTTTTCTTTTTCGCCGAGCAGCGCATACGCACAGGAACAGTTGTATACAGCTAGACCATCATTCGGTTCCAACTCCAACACTCGTCGCAACGTCGCTGTGGCTTCCAGACTGCCAAAGCGCGCGTAGGCTTCAGCCAGTCGACTCATCACGATAATGTCATCACGACTCGCTTCCAGCTTTCGTGAAGTGATTTCGATTACCTTGAGTTCCGCTTCCTGAGCGGCCGGGATGTTTGCGCGCTTACGCTGAACTCCCGCGAGAAACATCCAGGCATCTTCGTCATAAGGTTTCAGTTCCACAGCACGGCGATAATGCTTCAGCGCGTCTTCGAGCTCGTTCGACAGTTCGGCAATCATGCCGAGCCGGATATGTCCGGGATAGAACTCGGAATTCTCTTTCAGAATCTCTTCGATGCTGCGCTTCGCTTCGGAAAGGCGGCGCTGGTTGAAGTAGACCATCGCGATGCCGAACCTGGCGTCCAGCGACGTCGGTTCAAGCGCCAGTGCCTTCTGGTTTATGTCAATCGCTTTGCTCAGCCATGCGGAAGAACCGTCGTACCACTCGTACATCGACGAATACGCTTCCGCCAGTCCCGCGTAAGACGAAGCGAAACCGGGATCGATCGCGACCGCGTTCTCAAACATCTTGATCGCGCTCTCGGTGTTTCGCTTGCCCTTGAGATAGAGCAGTTCGCGGCCTCGCATGTAGAAGTCGTACGCTCGCAGATCGTCGGTCGGTTTTTGTGTCAGCAGTTGTCGCTCGGTATCGCTGAGTGAGACCTTCAAGGCTTCGACGATCTTTTGCGAGACCTCGTTTTGTAGATCGAAGATGTCTTCGACCTGACGATCGAAACGCTCGGCCCAGAGATGATAGCCATCACGCACGCTGATGAGCTGTGCCGTGATCCGAATGCGGTTGCCCGCCTTGCGCACGCTTCCTTCGAGGATGTAGTTCACGCGCAACGCGTCGGCCACCTGGCGCGTGTTTACTTCCTTGTTGCGGAAAGGGAAGACGTCGGCGCGCGACACGACTTTCAGTTCTTTGATCTTTGAGAGGTCGGTGATGATGTCATCCGTCATGCCGGCGCAGAAATAGTCGCTGTCCTTTTCCGAGTCCATGTTTTCGAAGTAGAGGACGGCGATCGATTTCTCGGGCACAGTCTCGCCTGACATCATGGCGTAAGGTCTGGAACCGGAGGATCTGGACACGCGATGTGACTGCGTTTCGAGTTCGCGTTTGAGATCTTTGAGATCGGTTAGCAGGTCTTTGACGGTTTGATAGCGTTCTTCGCGATCCTTCCGCAACGCATGCAAGACGATGCGGTCGAGTTCGTGTGGGCCATCGGCGAGGTGCGGGAGAAGCGAGTCGGGTTCGTTGTTCAGAATTCCCGACATCACGTCGATCGTGGTTGAACCATGAAACGGTTGCCGGCCCGAGATCATTTCGTAGAGCACGCAGCCGAGGCTCCAGATGTCGGTGCGTGCGTCTAATTCCAGGCCTCGGGCTTGTTCGGGCGACATGTAGTGCGCGGTGCCGAGTACCATGCCGACGCCGGTGTTGATCATGTTCTGAGTCGGCGCCATGGAATCAGTCTCGAGTGTTTGGCGTTCGCGGGTGCTGAGTTTAGCGAGACCAAAGTCGAGGATTTTCACGATACCGTCGTGACGCAGCATGATGTTGTCGGGCTTGATATCGCGATGGATGATGCCGACGGCGTGAGTCGCGGAAAGTGCGCTGGCCACTTGAATGCTGACGTCGAGTGCGTCGCCGGGGGTGAAAGCGGATCTTCTGATGCGACTGCGGAGTGTGTCGCCGTCGATGAACTCGGTGGCGATGAACTGTTCTGAATCGATCTCGTCGATTTCGTAGATGGTGAGAATGTTTGGATGGTTGAGCGCTGAAGCTGACTTGGCTTCCTGGATGAAACGACGCACGCGATCGCC
>DASVGE010000273.1:0-5601 GCA_036379695.1 Pyrinomonadaceae bacterium
GATGGCGTTCAATGGCTCATCAAGCAAGGGATTGCCGATCCGAAACGTGTTGGCATTTACGGCGGCAGTTATGGTGGCTATGCCACGCTGGCGGGCCTTGTTTACACACCGGATCTCTACGCGGCCGGAGTTGACTATGTAGGAGTGTCAAACCTCTTTACATTCCTCAAGTCGATCCCGCCTTACTGGAAACCGTATCTGGAAATGCTCTACGAGATGATCGGGAATCCGGAGACAGAGAAAGACCTGCTGACGGCGGCCTCGCCCGTATTCCACAGCAAGAACATCAAGGTTCCGCTGTTGATCGCGCAGGGAGCCAACGATCCGCGCGTGAACAAAGCGGAGTCGGATCAAATGGTTGAGGCTTTGAAGGGACGCGGCATCGAAGTCCCATACATCGTGAAAGCGAACGAAGGCCACGGCTTCGCGAACGAGGAAAACCGCTTCGAGTTCTACCGTGCCATGGAAGAGTTTTTAGGGAAGCACCTCGGCGGTCGTGTCGAGAAAGCCACCGAGTAAAATCTGTTTCACCCGTGTGATCCGTGGCTGAGTTTAGCCACGGATTACACGGATTGAGCCTCTAAAGTCCCGACGGGCGTGGTTGGCGGACGAAGCGTGGTGTGGCGGTGTCGGACGCATCGAGGGCGCCCCATTCCATCGCCTTGAGAATGTAGTTCTTCCCGAAATCCATCGTACATAAAAACGGATCCTGGTGCGGACGCAACGTAAAGATCTCTGCCTCACGGCGTGACCTCGCATCAAGTAGCTGCGCCTGCGTAAACAGGTGATTGAACGCCACCACCGAATTACTCAATAAACTCACCTCCGACGATTGCGCGTATTCCGGCGACGCCTCGATCATAATGATGTGCGTAGCCTCCAACTTGATCGCGGCTTCGATCGGACTGTTGTGCACAAACCCACCATCAATGATCGAAACATCCGTGAGCGCCTGCTTATCCAACATTCGCTTAACACTGCTAAGTGTCTTCGCTTCAAACGCCGGGAAAATCGATCCCGAACCGACTACCACATCCAGCAGAATCGACTCGTTGGCCGGATCCTTCAGCGACACGAAACGATTGTCTTTGCGCAATCCATCCGGCAAGCCTGACTCTCCGGCCTTATAAAGGAAATAAAGATCTGTCTCGTGCTCTGCCTCGCTCTTTTTAGCACCCGAACCGCTCGACAGCACCGAACCAGTTATCACGAGATCGCGTTTGATCAACCCGTCCCGGATGATTTGGCGTGAGATGTTTGCCAGCCGCTGTGAAGAAGATCCGGAGCTCGCATCGCAGTGCAGCAGTTTTGGCATTTCAACCGCCATCTTCTGTTCGATACCGGAGGATATGAAGAGCGTGTCTTGATACGTGAACGTAGAGACGAGCGTAGCGATCGGAAGCAGAAAGAACAGTAAAACGACGACAACGATCGCCGGCACACGCAAGTTTTGACTAAGCCAGCGATACGGCGGCAGGAGTGAAGCGAGGAGCCTGTTAGCGGATAGTATGAATCCAAAGACGAAGACACTGAGAGCGGCCCACCTCAGCGCCTGCCTGCTGTATTCCGCGAGGTGTATCAAGACATGCTTATTAAGCAGAGTTTCCGCCGGCAGCGTGTCAGTAAAAGTCAGTTGCTTGTGTCCGATGAGAAAAAGTAACAGCGCGATGACCAGCAGGAAGATACCCGCTTTCTCGGACCAAACGAGTTTATGGAAGAGCGACCTGGTACCACTGGCGTATCGCCATAGACGCCAGTAAAGAAACACATTGATCACCAGCAAAGAAAAAACGAATCCCAGCGTTACGCCGAGCAACCTGCGAACAAAGTTCGACGGCTTAAGAATCTCAGTCTGACTGAAACGCTCCCACGTGGATCTTAAATCCCGCCGCCCTGCTTCTTCTTTCGTGACTTCCGCAGCGATCGTGAGGGCATTGATCGCCCCGCCCGACGTGCCCACTACCAGATCGATCCCCGGTCGCGCCGTGCCATTCTCCGCTTGCGCTTTCTTCAGCCTGTCTTCGATGACCTCTACCGCTCCGAGTTGATAAGCACACTTCGCGCCGCCGCCGGAGAGTACGAGTGCAACACGCGCGGGTTTTTCGGGATGATGGATGTTGTAGTTATTGATCCGCTTGATAATTTGGTCGAGCGTGATGCTGTTGGACATGAGCGGCTTGTTACCGTTGAAAGCGTCGATCCAATCTGCAATCTCCTCATACGGCTTCCACCACTCGGCAACGTTCCACGACAGGTTGAATGTCGTTTCGCCAACACTCGACCGCAGCAACTCCTTTACGCTCTCGAGATCGGCTGACTCACGTTGCACAAAATCAGGCGTGAACAGCAGCGCGTCCTGCACGATCTTTGTACTGAATTCGCCGCTTCGAATGGCCAGCAACTTTTCGTCGTTCTTGGTGGTCTGCAGGTAATCAGAGACAAAGGCCACTTTCAGCCGGCCATTCGGATTGTTAGATCTGCGAATCTCGTCGAGCGAGACCGTGTGACTTTCGGTGAGCTCGTAGTCGGTCGGCTTTAAGTCTACGCCGGTCTGTTCCTTGAGAAACTTTCGCGGGAAGATGTACCCGGAAGTCGAGAATGGATGAACAAAGAGAAAGTATGCCTGGCCTTGCCGTGCCTTGTTCAGGACCAGGTCGACGATCCGTTTTGCTTCGTGGTCCAATAGGGTTTGTTTCGCATACAGGGATGGCTCGAGAGATCGGATCGCGTTTCGATTCACTAACATGACCGAGTTGTACGTGTCACTTGCCGCCTGCCCGCTCTCAGACGCGATGGACGTTTCACTCGGAACCTGCCCCCTGATACCGACAAAACCTTTACTGAGTTGCTCGTGACCATATTCCCTGAGGAGCAGTGCGAGCGGTCCGGGATTCATCACCGCGAGATCGATCTGATCCGACTTGTACCAGTGATAGACCTCGTCGTACGTTCCCACGACGAGCTTGAACGCTACGGGCCGCTTCGGCTTCGAGTGGTTGGCGCTCTCGAACCGGGACAGGATCGCGCGGATCCTTTGGTACTGCTCGGCGCTGTTGTCGAAGTACATAACGCCCACCCGGATGACGAGTGGTGACTGGGAATTGGGGCTGGTCTTTTGCGCCTGCTGTGAAAGACCTGGCTGAGCACCTAAGAGTAGGAATAAGCAGGCCGTCGCAAAGCGTATCATGTGACTATTTGCTGGGGGTTATGAGGAACCGAGCAACACACTCACAGTATCGTTTTCCAAATTGCTCGTGACTACATCGATCTTTCCGTCCTGGTTAACGTCACCGGAAGCGAGTCGCCAGGCGCCTGGACCACTGCGTGTCAGGGGGCCCGGTGCGAACCCACCGCGCCCATCACCGAGCATTATGCGCACGCTATCGCCTCCGGCGGCAAGCACATCCATCTTACCATCACGATTCACGTCTGCGGCCATTGCGTGCAGGACGTTGCCACTAAAGTCGAATGGCGACACCGGCGCTTCTTCGAACCCGCCTCGGCCGGTAACAAGTAAGACCGTGAGCTTACTCATGTCGTGATGAGTCACTGCGATGTCGGGTAAACGATCGCCGTTGAGATCGCCGATAACCGCAAACCATGGCTCACCGGTGCGCAGTGGCAGCCGGGAGGAGCGAAAGCCACCCTTTCCGTCACCGAGAAGCAGCGTTAATGCCTTACTCATCGGTAGTTGTTGCGCTCTTAGTGGACCAGTTGCAGTAGCAGTAGCGACGATATCGAGGTGGCCATCACCATTGACGTCGCCGATCGCAAAGGGATAAGGGCTTGGACCAACTGCGAAGGGCGATGCTGGTGCGCGAGTGAAGCCACCACGCCCGTCGCCGAGTGCGAGCGACACATCATTGTCCGTACTGTTGACGGTGATGAGATCGGGTTTGTTGTCGCGGTTCATATCGGCGATAGCGAGACCATGCGTGTGCGGCTGATTCCCATCCCGCATGACGATCGGAGAGGTTGGAGCTTTCGTAAATCCAGCATTGCCATCGCCAAGGAACAGCAGCACGTCGTAGCTGTTGTGCGTAGCGACAGCGAGATCCGGCTTACCATCAAGGTTTACATCGCCGAGTGCAATTTCATGAGGAGGCTCCGGGACCGTTGTGGAACCGGCGGTTGCAAACTGTCCATCACCTTTACCCAACAGTACAGTGATACTGCGACTCTTCACGCCCGCCACGACGAGATCCAACTTCTTATCATGATTCAGATCCCCCATGACCACATTCCCCGCCCCACCAGGGATTGAAACCGGCGAACCCGGTGCGTGTCTGAACAACGCCCGCTGCGCCTGACACGCGGTAAAGCACAGGACGATTGATGCGAGTAGCACAACTGAGCGAGCGGTGATGAAATATTTCAAAACGATTTCCTTTGCACGCGGTTAGCTGAATCGAGGGCTTCAACCATTAGACGTGCAACAGGTTATTTTCTTCCAGACTTCCGTTGTTTCGGCTTTGGCAGAGACTTCCAATCAATAGAGCCATTTAATGAATACTTGTATGTGTATCGGCGCGCCTGGAGGCACGATCCAGAGTTCGTATGTCAAGCAACCAGTCATGCCACCATCCACCGTTATAACTCTTCTTTTATCCACGCCACGCACACTGATCAGGTAATCTTTGGCTTGAATGCATACCGGTGGCCGACAGCAGGCGGGTCACTCCGCGTCCGGTAAACAATAATGTGCGCCTGAGCATCTGGATGTTTCTGAAATTCGATAGCGAAGTTATCCAGCAAAACCATCAGATGTTCGTTATCTACCTCACCGATAAATTCATTAAACATCCTGGCCTGTGGCTGGCCCTGCGCGCCTGCGCCTTCCGCAACTATCAACACGCAGGCCATCGCAATCAGAATTGAATGGACGGATTTTTAATCTTCGACATGTCATCTCCCGAATGGATAACGCCGTAAGTAGTACACCTTAACTACGCCACAGTTGTACAGATTAATTACGCCGCAAGTTGTACAGATTAATTACGCCGCAAGTTGTACAATCAATTACGCCGAAGGCGTTGGCTAATTGCAGCCCAGGGTTCGAGCTTGCGAGAACCCTGGGGTTTAAAAATAAAGAAGTGATTCAAGCCCTGAAAGGGTTTGGCGGTTGGCGAACCCTTTCAGGGTTGAATATTTATTTTTGGATTGCTACCCCAGGGTTGTCGCAAGCTCCAACCCTGGGCTGGCATTAGCGAACGCCTTCGGCGTTAATTTGGCCGGGCTCATCGGAGCGTTAGGATAAACTTGAAACGTTTACCATCAAACTCGTAAAAATGCGCTCCCTGATCTCCCTCTCGCTCGTTCCTTAATCCAGTAAACACAACCAGCCGGCTGCTCAGTCGGAATTCGATCGGGTTGAAGTTGTCGTCTCGTTCGGTCTCATTCCAGCAGCAGATCGTATGTGGAAACCAATAGACTTTTCCGGTGTTGGCGTCGATCGCGGCTCCCATCAGACAACCCGCGCCGCAGCCCCACGCTGTCAAAATATAGTGACCGGCAAAGTTTGGTTTTTCCTGTGCGGCTTCTTTCAATCGAGTGCGAAACATTCGGTCTGCGCGCGTAATAATCACGGGCGCATTCTTCCCG
>DASVGE010000274.1:0-3844 GCA_036379695.1 Pyrinomonadaceae bacterium
CGTCGATTGGACGAGCTTGAAAGCAAGTACGATAAACGGTTCCGAGTTGTCTTCGAAGCGATTCGACAATTGATGGCACCGCCAACTCGACGTCGCAAAGAGATAGGCTTCAGTTCGCGGTCAGTGAAGAAGTGAAATTTCACGCACTTGTTTGGTCGCGCCGGGTTACGGCGACGGGCCAATGTTTGAGGTGCCAAAATGGCACCTCAAAATTGGATTTTGCGCCGGAGCTTGCATGCCATCCCGTGCCTGCCAAGATCGCTCAAACTGACCTCTGAGCCGTCAATCTGCCCTCGCGGACCGACGCTATGCATTCCGGCGCGACGAGGAATCCGCGCTTTTCCTGAACAAAACCGCCGAAACGTACCAAGAACCTCATCTGGCACGGGGCTAGCACAGGGAGGGTGCTCGAAGTTTGAGCTGTGTTGAGTTGGGGCTGTTGGTGAATTAACGACAGAGTAATCACCCAAGCTTCAACATTTTGCCCCCGGAGAAAACGAATGTCTCGCCCCCTTTTGAAACGTCTTGTGACAGCGGCTGTGCTGTTGTCTCTTTGCTCCGCGCTCCTCATTGATACCAACACCGGAGTTCGCGCTGCGAATCAACCTTTGCCGAGTCTCGCAAACACAAAGATCTCGCCTGACCTGCGCCAGCTAATCCTTTCCGGAAACGGCACCCAGCGCGTGAAGGTCATCGTGCAATCGAAGCCTGGTTCGAACCCCGGCCTGCTGGGCGGACTGCTCAACACCGTCGGCGGTCTGCTCGTGGACGTGCTCGCAAACCTGAACATCCGCATCGTCGACGTCGAAGCAAACAACGTCGAGGTACTCGCTACCGATCCGGACGTCACTTACATCTCCCTCGACAACACAGTGCGCAGCTCGGGCCACGTCACAAACACCACCGGTACACAGCAAGTCCGCGCTCAGAAATCTTTGCTCGGTCTTAACCCCACTCTCGACGGTTCAGGCGTCACGATCGCCGTGCTCGACTCCGGCATCGACAGCAAACACAAATCGTTCGCAACCACCGGCAAGATCAAATTCAGTAAAGACTTCACCGGTGAAAACCGCACCGACGATCCATGGGGTCACGGCACACACGTAGCCTCAATCGCAGCAGGCGATGGCGCACCAACCAACGGCGCTTATGAAGGCATCGCACCAGCGGCAACTCTCGTTAATCTTCGTGTATTGAACTCACAAGGCGTGGGCCGAGTCTCCGGAGTGCTGGCCGCGCTCGATTGGCTGCTGGCTAACAAAGGCAACTACAACATCCGCGTCGTCAACATGAGTTTAGGTACTCCTGCCATCAGCTCTTACGAAGACGATCCGATTTGCAATGCCGTTCGCAAACTGGTCGATGCGGGCGTCGTGGTAGTGGTCGCAGCCGGCAACAACGGCAAAGACGCAAACGGAAGAAAGATCTATGGCGCAATTCACTGCCCGGGCAACGAGCCTTCCGCAATTACAGTCGGCGCCAGCAACAGCTTCGGCACCGATCCACGAAACGAAGATTCAGTCACGACCTACAGCTCACGTGGTCCAGCCCGCAGCTTCTCGGTCGACTCATACGGCCAGGTACACTACGACAACCTCATCAAACCGGATCTCGTTGCACCGGGTAACAAGATCATCGCCGCCCAGGCAACCGGCAACGGCCTGATCAAGCAATACCCCGAACTCGAAACGAACAAATACGCCACCACCAACATGAAGCTCATGTATCTCAGCGGCACGTCGATGTCTACGCCGATGGTCGCCGGTGCTGCGGCGCTTCTGTTGGAAACCAACTCCAGCTTGACCCCAAACATGGTCAAGATGCTTTTGATGTACACCGCCCAACCACTAGCCGGCTTCGACACGCTGGAACAGGGCGCCGGTCAACTCAACGTTGCCGGAGCCGTGACGGTGGCCAGGATCGTTCGCACAGATCTGTTGGGCCTGCTGAAACCGACTTTCGGATCCACGCTGCTAACTCAGTCTGCTCCTGCCCCCCAAACCACGATCTCAGGTTTGACATTCACCTGGACCCAGGGACTCGTGCTCAAGCGCACCACCATCACCGGCAAAGACTTAATCAACAAGTACCAGGTCAGCTATGGCCAGGGTTACCTGCTCGGCGACGGCGTTAACGAAGGACTCACCAGTCAGAGTTTGAACTTCAACATGTGGGTCAGAACCGTGGTGCTCGGAAATTACCTGATGAAGAGTGACGGTTCGCCGCTGTTTGGTGGCTCCATCCTTCTCAACAACGTGCTGCTGCTCGGCGATGGTTACGCGATCGGTGATGGCTATGCGATCGGCGATGGCTATGCGATCGGTGATGGTTATGCGATCGGCGACGGCTACGCCATTGGCGATGGTTATGCAATCGGCGACTGCTCACTCGGCGAATAAACAATCCACAGATTACGCAGATTAATCTGTGTAATCTGCGGATGGCTCGTGCGGACATGAAGAACCTACGACCAAAACTCACCAGCGTTTACATGTGGAGCATTATTGCGCTAGGCGCACTCAGTGTGCTCTACGCCGCAATGACGATCCCGGTAGGAATCATCGACGGCTACTTTCTCCTGCTGACGCTGATCACCGCCGTCATCGGTTCTCACATCGCGATCCGCATTCCGCGAATCAACGTCAACATCACCGTCGACGATACGTTCGTCTTCATAGCGTTGCTGCTTTACGGCGGCCAGGCGGCTGTGATCATCGGCACGATGGCAGGCGTCTGCTCGGCGCTGCGAATCAGCCGCAAAGTCAGGACCGTGGCCTTCGGCGGCGGCGCTTTGGCGTGTGCCATGTTTGTCACCGCCACCGCTCTGACACTCATCTTCGGATCCACCACTAACCTCGTAAATGACAGCGCCTCGACCGCCATCATCGCCCTTTGCGTGATGGGAATGGTCCACTACCTGGTCCACACCGTCATCGGCGCCGCCGTCAGCGCGCTCAAAGCGGACGAGTCGATCTGGCGCATGTGGAGCCGCAACTTCCTGTGGATGTCCATCAGTTATTTTGCGGGCGCGGCCGGCGCGGGTTTCATCGTCAACAGCATCGGCACGACGCGTTTCTGGGCGTTCCTCATCTGTATCCCCGTTATCGTTATCGTTTACTTCAGCTACGACCGCTACATGCGTGAAGTAAAAGCTTCGGCCCGGCATGCCGAGGAAGCTGAACGCGCTCGCGCCGAACTCGAACATCAACGCGCGGAACAAGCGGAAAAACACGTTCTGGAACTGAACAACTACATTGCGGAACAGGAACGAATCAGTCGCGTGCTGGAAGAAACAAAGGAACACTTCCGTCACGCTGCGTTTCACGATTCACTGACGGGCCTGCCTAACCGCGCGATGTTCACACAGTTGCTCAGGGCGGAGATCGAGAGTTCGAACCAGAGCGGCGGTCACATGTTCGCCGTTCTCTTCCTCGATCTCGATCGTTTCAAAAACATCAACGACAGCCTGGGCCACACGCATGGAGATTTGCTGCTGGTCGCTTTTGCTGAACGGCTCGAGCGGACCCTTCGACCGATCGACACGCTCGCGCGTTTTGGTGGCGATGAGTTCGCGATTCTCCTGAGCGGAATGACTGACGCGACTGACGCTGTGCGAGTTGCGCAAAGAATATCTGACGAGCTGAGCCAACCGTTTGTGCTCGATAAGAATTCGGCGACCGCGACCGCGAGTATCGGCATCGCGCTGAGCTCGAGTGGTTACGATCGTGCCGAAGACATTCTTCGCGACGCGGATATCGCGATGTATCGCGCGAAAGAAAACGGCAAGGCGCGTTACGAACTTTTCGATCACGGCATGCACGCACGCGCAGTTTTGCGATTGCAG
>DASVGE010000275.1:0-8210 GCA_036379695.1 Pyrinomonadaceae bacterium
CAAACTCTGACACGCCAGGTGCACCGCCACTAACGACGTCGAGCAGGCCGTGTTCACACTCATACTCGGCCCATGCAGGTTCAGCTTGTAGGACACCCGCGTGCTCAGAAAGTCTTTCTCGTTCCCAAGCCACACTTGCAGCCCGCCTACTTCCTGGTCCAACCACTCCCGTTCCGGCAACAGGTTCTCCAACAGATAACGGTTCACTCCTGCTCCCGCCCACACGCCGATCTCTCCCGCATACCGCTCCACGTCGTAGCCCGCGTTCTCCAATGCTTCCCAGGCTGTCTCCAGCAGTACCCGTTGCTGTGGGTCGGTCAGCATTGCCTCCCGCGGACTGAACCCAAAAAACTGCGCATCAAAACTCTCTACCTCTGCCGGCTTCAACGGCACGCGCTTCACATATTGCGGATCCTCTTTCTCCGCCTTCGTCACGCCAGCCTGCTCCAGTTCTTCGGCGCTCAACTCGCTGATCGATTCCACTCCGCCACGCAGGTTCGCCCAGTACTCTCCTATCGTCCGCGCCCCGGGAAAACGTAGTCCCATCCCGATGATCGCGATGGCCGAGTCATATGACTGATCAAATTGTGAACTCATTGCTTCATCCCTGAGTGGGTTTTGCACAAAAAGTCGTAGTCGTCAGTATCGAGGGTTCTTGCTCCGGAGGAGCAATATGTTTATAGCTCCAGTTCCCTCTAACGTTCCCCGCTCCGTCAGGAGCGGAATGTACATCAGCGAGGTAAAGCACATGGCGCTCCGCTGGAGCGCATAGCTATTGGCGTGTAAGGGCTATAAACATGATGCTCCTCCGGAGCACTTGGCCGCAGGCTAACAAGCAAAATTGCCTTCAGGCGCGGTGTTTGCCACGAAAGTCTCTTTGTCGCTTCAACAGCTCGCGTCGAGACTGTGCCTGTGCATATTGAGGTTGCACGGTTGATTGTTCGCTCTGGCCGCGCCGGAGGAATTCGGCCAGACTCGCAATGGTGGGATATTTGAACAACTCGACTATTGAAAGATCATGATTGAAGTTGGGTTTGAGCCTGACGTACGCGGCCAGCAACAACAGTGAATGCCCGCCGATATCGAAAAAATTATCATGCACGCCGACCTTGCTAACCCTCAGCACGTCTTGCCAGACGGCAGCAATGCTGTGCTCCACCTCTGTCCGCGGCGCCACATAAACTTGCGCCGCCCTTTGAAACTCCTCACCGGGCGCCGGAAGTTTTTTGCGATCGAGTTTCCCATTCGGTGTTAACGGTAGCTGGTCCATGACCATGAAGACGGATGGCACCATGTAAGCCGGCAACTTGACTTGCAGAAACTCGCGCAACTGATCGCCAGTGACAGCATCGCCATTCCGAACCATGACGTAGCCGACAAGGTATTTCTCACCGGCCTCATTCTTCCGCACGGCAGCAGCAGCATCCAGCACTGACGGGTGCTGGTTGAGAGTGATTTCTATTTCTCTCAATTCGATCCGGAAGCCGCGTAGCTTTACCTGATGGTCCATCCGCCCGAGAAATTCGATCTCACCGTTCGCACGCCATCGCCCCAGGTCGCCGGTCTTGTATAAACGCTGACCCGCGAGCCCGCTCAGGGAATCAGGAACGAATCGTTCCGCTGTCAGATCCGGCCGGTTCAGGTAACCACGCGCCAATCCGTCACCGCCTAAATACAATTCACCGTTAACTCCGACCGGCACAGGGAGGCCGGCGCGATTCAACAGGTAGGTGCGCGTGCCGCTAATAGGCCGGCCAATGGATGGAGTATCGCCTTCATTTCTCCTGAGCCGAGCAACGGTCGAATAGGTGGTGTCTTCGGAAGGGCCGTAAAGATTATAGACATCCGCAATACCGGGCCGCGCATATGCCTGTTCCACCAGTTGCCGTTTGAGTGGTTCACCGGCGAGGTTCACTGTCCGCACCGACGCGGGCAACGGCCCGAGTTTCAGCAACTGGGCCAGCACGCTGGGTACGGTATTAATCAAGGTTACTGTCGACGCCGCCGGAAGTTGCGACAGCGACAAACCCGTCTGGGCCATGACGACAGTTGCACCACAACTCAAGGGAAAGAACAACTCAAAGATCGAAAGGTCAAAACAAACTGATGTCGAAGCCAGGATCTTCTCACGCTGCTCGCGCGTAAACGCCGTCGCCGCCCAATTCAAAAAGGCCACCGTTTGACGATGCTCGATCGCAGTTCCCTTGGGTGTGCCGGTCGAGCCGGAAGTATAGATAACGTAAGCGAGGTTGTGACCACGCACCGCCCGCTGGAAATTCTCTTTGCGAGGGACCCGGGCACATTCACCATTCAGATGGATCACGGGAAGCGCCGGTGCTGCAAAGGAAGCCAGCGACGGTTCTGTCAACAACAAAACGGCGCCTGAGTCGTCCAACATAAAATTGAAACGCTCGCGCGGATAAGCAGGATCGAGAGGAAGATAAGCCGCACCACTCTTCAAAATGCCGAGCAGCGCAACCACCATCTTCAGCGAACGCTCCAGGCAAACACCAACCACGGTTTCCGGCCCAGCACCACTGGCGCGCAATCGACTCGCTACTGCATCGGCTCGCTCATTCAGTGCCGCATAGGATAAATAATGCTCACCATCTATGACGGCCACCGCATCAGGTGTCTGCTCCGCTTGTGCTTCGAACAGATCATGAATGCAGCCTGCAGGCTCAACTGATTTCGTGGTGTCGTTCCATTCGATCAGGAGTTGAAACTGTTCCGCGGCCGTGAGCATGGGAATGGCTGAAAGCTTTCGCTCGGGATCGAATGCGAAGCCTTCCAGCAACCGGTTCAAATGGCCCAATAAACTTTTGATCGTCTCGGAAGAAAAAAGCCGGGTGTCGTAGATGAGCCGGAGGGATCCGAACGGTCGAGAACCGATCAGCAAAGTCAGTGGATAGGTGGTCCGTTCAAAAGTCCGAATCTGAGCGATCGATAAATCGCCGAGTACTTCCTGTAACCCTTCGGACGGGTAATTCTCGAAAACCAGAATACTTTCGAACAGGAGCTGACCGCGTGGTATCTCGCTGCAGTTCTGAATGTCCACCAGCGGCGTTGAATCAAATTGCCTCGCCTCGAGTTGCTGCGCCTGAATCTCTTTGAGCCACTCGAGCAGGCTGTTCTCCATCTCCACTCGCACTCGCAGTGGCACAGTATTGACGAGAAGCCCGACGATTGACTCGACGCCCGGCAGATTGATCATCCGGCCTGAAACCGTCACGCCGAATACCACGTCGGTCTCGCCCGTGTAGTGGCTGTTCAGTAGTGCCCAGGCGGCGTAAAGGAGCGTGCTCAAGGTCAGTCGATTTGCAGGAGCCAAACCTCGCAAGCCGTCGATCGTTTCGGGAGCGATTGTGATTTGTGTTTCTGCAAACTGCGGTTCCGCAGCTTGTTGATAGCCGGAGATTCGCTTGCGGCTTAGCGTCGTGGGAGACGTGAAGCCTGCGAGCGTACGGCGCCAGAAGGGTTCCGCGGCAGACCGGTCCTGCTGCCGGAGCCAGGCGATGTAATCGCGAAACGGCGGCGGCTGGTCCAAAGTCAAATCCCGGCCCTCGCTCAGCGATGCGTAATAGGCAAACACTTCGCGCAAAAGCAATGGCAAAGACCAGCCGTCAAGTATGATGTGATGATAGTTGATGGCGAATCTGTGAGCAGACTCGTCAACCCGCGCCAACATCAGTCTCATCAGCGGAGCTGCTGATAGATCAAAACCACGTACCCGTTCACGGCGCAGCAAGTTATCCCACCATTCAGTGCCTGAGTCTGACTCGTAAAATTCCAGCGGCAACTCCGCGTCGCGATAAACAACTTGCACGGGCTCTTTGAGATTCTCCCAAACAAATCCGGTTCGGAGAGCCGCATGCCGGGCCGCCACACGCTGCCACGCCTGCTTGAAGACGTCGACGTCCAGCGATCCTCTTAAGACACAATCCACCTGTTGGAAATAAGAGATCGTTCCGGGTGCATAAAGCGCATGGAAGAGCAGACCCTGCTGCATCGGAGCCAGTGGATATACACTCTCGATGTTATTGTTCATGCCCGTTTCCGTGACTGGTGGACTGACCGATGCTTGCCAGAATTTCTTCAAACTGGTCCTGCTCCCAACCGAAGGCAGCAGCTTCACTCGAAGTCGTTTGCTTGGTTTCCGGCACATGGTTCGCGGCGACCGCGACGCCGGCCAGTTCAGCTATCGTCGGATACTGAAAGATTTGATTTGCAGAGAGTCGCAACCCTGTCCGGTACGCTTCCGCCACGATCTGAATACTGATCGTGGAATCGCCTCCCAGCTCGAAAAAATTATCGAGCATCCCCACCATCTCGATACCCAACGACTTCTGCCAGATGTTCGCCAGAATGCGTTCGGTCTCATTTCGCGGATCGACATATGAAGTGCTGAGGTTTGGCCGGGGATGATTGAGCTTGAGAACCGGCGGCTGAACGGTCTTTACAGCCGACTTTACGAGGTTGAAGTTTCTGGCTCGTTCAATCACCGATCCGAGATCAGTTGTCGAGACGATCACCTGGCGCAGGCTGCTGGCAAGAATCAGACGAAACGCTTCCACTCCTTCTTCCGGAGTGAGGCCGCCATCGTCGCCCGCCATAAGTTCGACTTGCAGCGGCGAGTGGGCCGCCATTCCAGTACCTTTCCATCCATCCCAGTTAATGGAAATCACGCGCCCGCTCGAGGGTCGAACACTTTGCGCTATCGCGTCGAGAAACGCATTCGCGGCGCAGTAATCGACCGCTCCCGGCCCACCGGCGAGCGATCTGATCGACGAGCACAGCACCACAAAATCTACATTCAGATCTTTCAGGACGGAGAGCAATACCTCAGTGCCGGAAACCTTCGCAGACAAAATTGCGGAAATATCGTCAGCCGTCTTTCGTTGGATCAAACCCTGGGGCGCCACTCCGGCAGCATGAATCACACCGTTTATGTGGCCGAATCTTTCTATGCCACGCGCAACCACATCGTGCATCGCCAGTGGATCAGTGACATCAGCGCTCAGCACCAATATCTCGGCGCCTGCTTCTTCCATCACCTGCAACTTCCTGATCTTCACACTCACGTCATCGTTCGCAGCGTGCGTGTCTAACCACTGCTGCCACTCGGCCCGATCGGGAAATGCCGAACGCCCGATCAGAATGAGCTTGGCACGTGCGCTAAGGGCCAGCTCGTTTGCCAGGACCAGTCCGACTCCTCCCAGGCCACCCGTGATTAGATAAACACCCTCCTGTCGATAATCAGGCGTGCGATCCGCAAGACGTACCAAGTCAAAACCCTGCACCCAACGCTGCGGACCTCGATAAGCAACAACGGGTTCCGGTCGCTCGTCTCCGAGCTCAATGATGATTTGTTCGGCAAGTTCAATGAGTTGCTCCGGACGCTCTCGATCCAGAACCACATCGATACTCTGGCAAACAACGCCTTCGTACTCTTGTGGAATCACTCTGCATGGACCAAGGACCAACGCCTTTTCCGGAGCGACCTTGTCCGTACCGGAAACCTGTTGCAGGTTGTTGGTGATTACGGCGATCCGCACGGGCTGATTTTCGCGCTGCTGTTCTGTCTGCGCCTGCGCGAGAAAGACGAGACTGTGAAATGCGGTCCGGCCGGCTGTGCTCGAATTCTCCTGCGTAACACCCCAGAGATTCAAAATGAATTGCGGCAGTTCGTCATTGAGCGAAATCTCCCGGAGCAGTGATTGATAATCCCGCGGATGTCCCGGGTCGATTTCATAAAGTTCATCCGCCAGGCGGCGAAAGCTTTTGCCTGGAACTACGGCAGTCACCGTCTGCCCTTCGCTCTTGAGACGATCGATCAGGCAAGCACCGAGTCCTGCTTCGTCTTTGAACACGAGCCACGAAGATTTCTTCTTCAGCGTGTACGCGCGGCTCAGTAGATGAGGGGAGACAGACTGCTTCCAAACAGGCACGGAAAACCAATCCGAAGTCTTCTTCCCCAATGACGACCGGGAATCGATGCGGGAACGACGCGCTCCTCCAGCGTCGAGCCAGTATCGCTGGCGTTCGAACGGGTAAGTGGGCAGCGGAACACGACGACGCTCGGGACCATAAAAACCTGACCAGTCAGGCTGCAAGCCGGCCTGCCAGAGTTTGCCTAACGTTCCGAGCAGTTGAAACTCTTCGTCGTTAGTCTGTGACTCGATCGAAGAGAACACTGCATTACCGTCATCAAGTACGGAGCTTGCCAATTTTCCGAGCACCTGGCCAAAACCAACCTCGAGCAGCAGGCGTTTGCCGTGGTCCTGCTGCAAGGTTTGCAAACCATCTGAGAACCGGACCGTTCGGCGCATGTGACGCGCCCAATAATTCGGGTCAGTCGCTTCAATGTCGGCGATCCAGCTTCCGGTCGTGTTTGAAAGAAAAGGAATCTGCGGCGGATGCAACCTTACTTTTTTCATTCGCGCAGCAAACGCGTCGACAGCGCCGTCCATTAATGCCGAATGAAACGCGTGCGAAACCTGGACCCGGTGGTGGACCACACCCTCCTCAGTGAGTTTTGTTTCAAGCGCCTGTATCACCCTGCGAGGTCCGGACACAACACACGAAGCAGGACCATTGACACAAGCGAGGGAAAGGCTGTCGCCGATCAATGTTCGCGCCTCGTCCTCGGAAATGTTGACCGCCATCATCGCGCCCTCTGGCATGCTCTGCATCAAGCGAGCACGAAAAGCCACGACGCTTAAGGCATCCTCCAAAGACATCACACCGGCGAGACAGGCGGCTACATACTCACCCAGGCTGTGGCCAATCATGGCGCTCGGATTCAGCCCCCACGACATCCACAGCTTCGCCAGCGCGTACTCAGTGACGAAGAGTGCGGGCTGAGTAATGAATGTCTCTTTGAGTTGTTCGGTTGCGGTCTCTCGTTCCTCGTCTTTGGGATACAAAAGGGAACGCAGATCGACATGCAGTTCCGATTGCAGCAACTCCGAGCAGTAATCAATCCAGTATCGGAAGGTAGATTCCAACGCGTAGAGTTCGCGTCCCATGTTTACGCGCTGTGTTCCCTGTCCGGGAAACATGAAGACGAGGTTCGGGTCGTCTGTGTGGGCTGGACCAGCTTGCAAACTCTCACCGGCCAGCGCCGCGATCGCTTCATCGTAGTTCCGGCAGACTACATAACGCCGCTCGCTGAATCGCTTCCGCCCCACCGCCAGCGTGTACGCCACATCCGCCAACTCCGCCCGCTCCGCTCCCGCAAGATACGCCTGCAACTGCTCGCTCTGTCGCCCCAGCGCCGCCTCACTCCGCCCACTCAGCAACAACAACTGCCACTCTCGTCCCTTGTCCTCGCGCGCTGCCTCCCTCGCCCGCCATTCCTCCACTACTACATGCGCGTTCGTGCCTCCAATCCCAAACGAACTCACGCCCGCACGACGCCGCCGCTCACTCTCCCAACGCTCCAGTTCCACGTTCACGTAGAACCCGCCGCGGCTCAACTCCAACCCCGCATTCGCACGCTCAAAATTCAACTGCGGCGGCTTCTCTCCATGCTTCAGCGCCAGCACCACTTTCATTAAGCCCGCCACTCCCGCCGCCGTGTCCAAATGCCCGAAGTTCGCTTTCACCGAACCCAACGCACAGCGCCGCTCCCCACCTGCGCTGCCAAATACTTCACCCAGCGCCGCCACCTCGATCGGATCTCCCAACTCCGTCCCCGTCCCGTGCGCCTCCACATATCCGATCGTTTCCGCCTCCACCTGTGCCATCGCCAGTGCTTCCGCGATCACCGCCGCCTGTCCCTGTACACTCGGCGCCGTGTACCCGACTTTCCGCCCCCCGTCATTATTAATAGCCGTGCCTCGGATCACTGCCCAGATCGTGTCGCCGTCGCGCTCCGCATCCGCCAACCGCTTCAACACCACCAGCCCTGCGCCGCTCCCGAACAACGTCCCGCCAGCCCGCTCGTCAAACGGCCGGCAATGCCCGTCCGGCGAGTACACCCCGCCCGGCTGATACCGGTAACCGGTCCGCTCCGGCACGCGCACCGACACCCCGCCGGCCAACGCCATCTGGCACTCTCCGCTCAGCAAACTCTGACACGCCAGGTGCACCGCCACTAACGACGTCGAGCAGGCCGTGTTCACACTCATACTCGGCCCATGCAGGTTCAGCTTGTAGGACACCCGCGTGCTCAGAAAGTCTTTCTCGTTCCCAAGCCACACTTGCAG
>DASVGE010000276.1:0-40137 GCA_036379695.1 Pyrinomonadaceae bacterium
GATCTTGGCACCGCTTTGGCCAAAGCGGTGCCAAGGCACCGCACTCCAGGGAGGCCCGAACATCTTCTTCACCGACGCGGTGATGAATGACGTTTCGGCCACGAGGATCAGGCGGCTCGCGCGTGAAGGACGCTATGACGAGTTAACCGATCTCTTACCGGGACCGGTGCTTGAATACATAAAGAAGTACGAGATTTATCGAGAACTGAATGAAGCAAAACTCAACAGTTAAGGAACAGTCGCTAAACCCGCAAACGAACGTGCGACCCACCGCTGAACCTGCGGCCGGTGAAGGCCTCGACGAGCGCGTGCTGGCTGCCCTCCACGCTGCGAGTGAGAAGAAGGCCATAGAGCCGGTCGTTCTGGACCTGCGCGAGATCGCGAGCTTCACTGACTACTTCGTGATCGTGAGTGGCGCGAACGAGCGGCAAGTGCAGGCAATTTCAGACGAGGTCTACGAGACGCTGAAGAAGTCGGGTCATGCAGCGGCGCGGGTCGAGGGTTACAAGACAGCCGAATGGATTCTTTTGGACTACGGCGATTTCGTAGTGCACGTGTTTGAGCAGAAGGCGAGAAAGTTCTACGACCTCGAACGTCTCTGGCGCGAATCGAAGCGTATCGAGGTGCCGGCGGAGTTCCACTCAGACAGTGCGGGTTCTTTGAGAAGAGAATCGTGATCGAACTATTCGCGCGCTCCCCCAAAATGCGCGAGGCAGTCAGTCTCGCCGAGCGCGTGAGTGCAACCGATGCGAATGTTTTGATTACGGGTGAATCGGGAGCGGGCAAAGATCTGCTCGCCGCTTTCATTCATTCGAAATCTCGTCGCTCGGCGCAGCCGTTCGTAAAGATCGATTGCGCGACGTTGCCGGGTGAGTTGCTCGAAGCGGAGTTGTTTGGATTTGAACGCGGTGCTTTTACCGGTGCGATGGAGACAAAGGCCGGGCGTTTCGAGGCCGCGCAAAAGGGCACGATCGTACTCGACGAGATCGCGCACCTTTCAACTGATGCGCAGGCGAAGTTGCTGCGTGTAATCGAGCGACGTGAATTTGAGCGATTGGGAGGTCGCCGCACGATCAAGCTCGATGCTCGTTTGCTTGCGTTGACGAATGTAGATCTCGATGCGGCGGTGAAGATCGGACGTTTTAGAGAAGATCTTTTTTATCGTTTGAACGTAATCAACATTCGCGTGCCGCCTTTGCGCGAACGCAAACAAGATCTTTCCAGGTTGATCCAGTACTTCCTGAAGCAGTATGCGGCTAAGCATGCGCGGAAAGTGGAGCGCTTGTCGCAGCCGGCGCTGGAAGTACTCAAGAAATACGAATATCCGGGCAACGCACGCGAACTCGCGAACGTTGTCGAACGAGCGGTAATCGTCGCCACGGGACGCTTCATCGACGAGCAGGATCTCCCGTCAGGCTTGAGCGCCGCGGTTATGGCGCAGAAACAGCGTGAAAAGCCGCGCAGTTTGGCAGAAATGGAAGCGGCTTATATTTCGGAGTTGCTGTCAGCGACCGGAGGAAACAAGTCCGAGTGCGCGCGCATACTCGGAATCAGCCGCAAGAATCTTTACGAGAAGATTGCGCGCTACGAGCTTGAATAAGTCATCCACAGATTTCACAGATTACTTCGGTTGAAAATAATCTGTGAAATCTGTGGATGAGACGGTGATGCGTTTTCGAATCATCTGGACAGGAAAGACCCGAGATGCGAGGCTGCGCGCGCTGATTGAAGATTATGCCGAGCGACTTGGTCACTTTGTTCGTTGCGAAGTGACGGAATTGCGGGAACTTGGCCGCACGGACAAGACGGGCATCGATAAGGAGACCAAACGCATCTCAGACGCTCTCCGTCCCGGCTCTTTGACGGTGTTGCTGGATCCCGAAGGCACGGAGTGGACGTCCCAGCAACTGGCTGATCAGGTTCGAGGTTGGGAAGGAAACGGGATCAAGGAAGTCGCATTTGTCATCGGCGGCCCGAATGGTTTGGCAGACGATTTCAAATCCCGGGCGGACAAGCGTTGGTCGCTGTCGCGCTTGACGCTTACACACGAGATGGCAAGAGTGCTGTTATTTGAACAGTTATATCGAGCGTACACGATCATTCACGGTTTGCCGTATCAGAAATGATTACGCGCAGACGTTTTTAACAAGTAGGGTGGAGGATTAAAACACATAATGGATAAGAGGCGAACGAAAGTTTTCCGAGACAAATTATTGGACCGTCGCGAAGGTCTCGTCGGTCAGGTGCAGGCGGCGGAGCTTTACAGTCGCGAACGCGATGCAGAAGCGACGCAGGATCCGGCGGACATGGCTGCGAATGCCTACACGAAGGAACTGCTGGTCTCGATGTCTGACAACGATCGACAGTTGCTGAACCTGATCGATGAAGCGCTCGAGCGGATTGAAACGGCTGGTTATGGCAAGTGTGTTCACTGTGGTGAAGCGTTGCCGGAGAAGCGCCTCGACGCGGTACCGTGGGCACGACACTGCGTTCGCTGTCAGGACCTGCAGGAGCGCGGGTTGTTGGGTGAAGATGACGATTAATCCTGCCTCCGGGCGGTAGGATTAGAGACGGCCTCCTCGAATTTGATTCGGGGAGGCCGTTTGGTTTTAGCCACAAAGAAGCACGAACATGTTCCTCACGCATGCGACACGACTGTTCTACGACGCGCTGCTCACGTTGTCTTATCCGCAGAGCTGTGCGATCTGTGGTTGTAGTGTTGAAGAGCGAAGGTTTGGTGTGGCGTGTGCGGCGTGCTGGAGTGCGACGCGGATCTTGAGTGGGACGGAAACGATCTGTTGGAAGTGCGGATTGTTGTCGGATGAGGTAGCGCCGGTCCTGGGAGATGAGGTGCGGTGCCGGCGTTGTGGGGCGCACTCGTTTACGGCGGCGAGAGCGATTGGTCCATACGAAGGTGCGTTGCGCGCGTCAGTGCTCGAGCTTAAGCGCCAGCCGCACATTTCTCAGCATCTCGAAATGCTTTTGTTAGCCGCTGCGAAGCGTGAACCTCTGAACCGCGGCGCCAGAATCATTCCGGTGCCCCTTCACGATAGGCGGTTACGATCGAGAGGCTTTAATCAGGCTTCCATACTCGCGCAGGTATTATCGAGAGGGCTCCGGTTGCCGTTGGACGAAGTCAGCCTGGTGCGCGTCTCTTCAACCGAGAAATACCGGGCCGGGCTGGACGCAAAAGGCCGCCACGACACCGTCGCTGGAGCCTTTGAAGTCCGCCATCCGCGCCTGATTGCGAACGAAGACCTCCTCCTCGTGGACGACGTTTTCACCACCGGCGCAACCGTCTCAGCCTGCGCGGAGACCCTGACCGGAGCCGGCGCCAGGAATGTCTTCGTCTTAACCCTCGCCCGGGCTTAGGTGCACAGTGGAAAGAACAAGTCAGGAAGAGGGGCTTGCCCCCGCCCTCGCCCTTCAAACAGCGGGGGCAAGCCCCTCTTCCTGACTTGTTCTTTCCACTGACTTGTTCTTCCCCCTCTTGTTCTTCCCCCTCTTGTTCTTCCCACTGACTTGTTCTTCCCCCTCTTGTTCTTCCCCCCTGACTTGTCCTTTTCCTGACTGTTTTGCCCGGATCGCCCACATAATTTTGACACCCTCTTCCGCGCTCGCGTAATATCAGCCGTACATGAACGGCAGGGTTTTAGTCCTGAATACTTCTTTCGAGCCCATTAACGTTTGCACCGAAAGGCGCGCGGTGGTGATGATCTTTAAAGGAGTGGCGCGAGTGGAGGAGCACAACGGCCACATGCTCCATTCGCAAAAACTCTCGATCCACGCCCCCTCCGTCATTCGTCTTACGGAATACATTCACATTCCTTTTGAACGGCGGTCACTCTCTCGAAAGAATATTCTTTTACGCGACCATTCCACCTGCCAGTATTGCGGCACCCAGTATCCGCCCTCCGAATTAACGCTCGATCATGTGCAGCCACGCTCGCGCGGAGGGGAGTCCGCGTGGGATAATCTGGTTGCCTGCTGTAAGCGTTGCAATCATCGAAAGGGCAACCGAACTCCCGAGGAGTCAGGGATGCACCTGTTGCGCAGGCCTCGTGGGTTCTCACTACACGTAAACCGGCAAATCATGCGTTACCTGGGTAGGGCTGACGAGACCTGGAGGAAGTACCTGTTCTACGAATCAGATAGTCGAGAATAGCCGGTTCCCGAGCCGGCTGCCCCCTTAGGAAAGGAAGTTATGAGTCAAACAATGTTCGCAATCGCGGGGCTCGGAACCCCGGAGCTGGTAGTCATCGTGCTGATCGTCTTTTTGCTTTTTGGCGCCACCAGGCTGCCGCAACTTGCCAAAGCCCTGGGCCAAAGCAAGAAAGCATTTCGCGATGGGATAGAAGAAGGTGAAAGGGAAGTGCAGCACAAGGAAATCAAGGAGTAGGGCTTGCCTGGACGGGGCTCCGCACTGAACTCCCCGCCTTCGCTTCAGTGACTGTGAGCCTTTTGTCCGACGACGAGAGTCGCCTTCACTGAAAGTGCGAACTCTGCCTCATGCCTCTCTTCGTTTATTAATCGAGAGATCTCGCTGAACAATGCGGCCCTTTTATCGTCAGGTACGAGGGCCAGCCAGTCGTGCATCAGAAACTCTGCGACGAGTGGAGCGCTAAGAAATTGCTCGCCCGACTCGAAGTCAAACTCCTCGATGCGCGTCCAGGATTCGACGTCCTGGAGGCCTTCATCTGCCGCGAACTGCTCGACGTCTGAAACCGTGGGCAGTTCAGTAATCAATTGTTCGACGTCGGACTCGTGATCGATGAATCCGTTGTTGTGTAGTGCTTCCCAGTAGATCGAAAAGAACTCGCCAAAACTGGAAGCAGTGGGCAACGTGATGGCAATGGTGGCGCCCGGCGCGGCGACTCGTACCATCTCGGACAACATCTTCCGCACACGGTGGCGCGATACGAGTGAAGCGTTGCCGATAACGAGATCGAAGCGGTTGTCCTGGAGATTGAGACTATCGAGCTGAGCCGTGTCGAAGGTGATCTGTTCGTTGGTTGCGGTTGCTTTGGCGCGGGACAGTTCGAGGCATTCGGGGTTTTCGTCGACGCAGAGCAGTTCGAGTTTTTCTCCGGCGCGTTCGTGTATCGCCAAAGCGTGTCCGCCCGTTCCGGCGGCGACGTAGAGCGCTTCACCTTCTTTGGGAAGCTTTAGATGCTCGTCAATCAATTCCGCAAAGCGCTCACCCCAGTCGGGAGCGATAAACAGGTCTTGCAGGAAAGCCAGTTCCTTAGCTGACTTCTTGTTAGTGGTCACTCTTCAATATCCTCACCCTTGTTTTGTTCTTCTTCTGAAAAATACTTTCTGCCCCGCAGTTGCTCGGGTAAACATTCCATCTCTTCTTTGGCGCTCGCGTCGTTGTGGACGTAACGGTAGTCCTTACCGTACCCGACCTGTTTCATCATCGGCGTGACGGCGTTTCTCAAGTGCAGCGGCACTGGGACGCGGGCCGTTTCCTCTGCGTCTGTTCGAGCTGCGAAGTATGCACTCTTGACTGCGTTCGACTTCGGTGCTCGCGCCAGATAGATCGTGGCCTGCGACAATGGGAACAGTCCTTCAGGCAGCCCGATGAGTTGCACGATATCAGCGGCCGCCGCGGCCTGGACCATTGCCTGTGGATCGGCGAGGCCGATGTCTTCCGAGGCGAGAATGCAGAGACGCCGCGCAATGTAGATGGGATCTGCGCCGCCTTCGATCATTCGCGCCAGCCAGTAGAGTGACGCGTCGACGTCTGAGTTGCGCAACGATTTGATGAGCGCGGAAACCAGGTTGTAATGCTCTTCGCCGCCTTTGTCGTAAGCGTAGTGAGCGCGGCCGAGTGCTTCGATGACTGTTTGTTCGTTGACGGTCCTGACTCCGTTTGCATCGGGAGCAGTGGATTCAACGGCAGCGTCCAAAGCCGTAAGCGCAACCCTAGCGTCACCGTTCGCCGAGTGCGCGATTCTTTCCAGCAACTGATCTGAGATCGAGGGATTGAAATTCGCCAATCCGCGTTCTTCGTCTGCGAGAGCGTTCCGCAGGACGGTTTGTATTTCGTCTTCGGAAAGTTGATTGAGAACCAGTACTCGACTGCGCGAAAGTAGCGCGCCGGTTACTTCAAACGACGGGTTCTCAGTAGTGGCGCCGATGAGTGTGACGGTGCCGTTTTCGACGGCGTGTAGTAGTGCGTCCTGCTGTGATTTGTTGAAACGGTGAATCTCGTCGATGAAGAGCACGGTGTGCTTGCCGTAACGCTTTTCAGCTTTGGCCTGCTGAATAGCCTCACGCAGGTCTTTCACGCCCGAGAAGACTGCTGACAGGGCGATGAAGCGCTGGCCGCTGCTGTCTGCGAGCAGACGTGCGAGGGTAGTCTTGCCGGTGCCGGGCGCACCCCAGAGGATCAACGACGGCAGCGCTCCGCCGCCGGCGAGCAGTCGTCGGAGGATGCGGCCCTCGCCGACGAGATGGGTCTGGCCGACAAACTCCGCGAGCGAGCGCGGCCGCATGCGTTCCGCGAGCGGGATGCCCTCGACTGGCGGCGCCGTTTCGGGAACCTCCTCGTTAAATAGACTCCTTGTTGAATTCCAGCGTTCCATGGCGCGAAAAGGATGTATAATTATGGCCGAAAAGAATTAAACAAGCGACCAGCGGGATCACCTAAAAGCAACTTTTGTTGAAGGGGGTCGGGTTCGGAAACAGCCATTTTTCGGGCAAAGTATTCAGAATCTTCATTGGAACGCGATTGCTGGAATCTGCGTATAGTTGGCTGCGGACGGTAAAACCCAAGATTTAGGGGCCGCGGAAGCGATTGGAGAGCAGACGATGAAAGACGCAAAAGACGTTTTGAGAATAGTGGGCATGATACTTCTGGGTGTGTTTGTTTTTATGGTCGCGGTGCCATTTGTTCTGACTTTGGTTTTTAACGCGATAGGCATCACGCTGGGCGTCATAGGTTTCTTAATCGGATTGGCGGTGTTCCTGATCAAGGTGGCGGTGGTGCTAGCCATTGGCTACCTGATCCTGGTCGGTATTCGTGCCCTGCTACGCTAGCTTGTTCGGCGGGCAATCGGGAGTTCAGCTCCTCTCTCGGTTGCCCGCGTTGTGTTTGTCCCGCCTCAGATTTTCGCCACCAAAACAAATTGACCATCCTATGCGCATGTGCGAGAATGCGAACGTTTAACCTCACTTGAAGGATGGAAGTAAATGACACCAGATCAACGACTCGATCGAGTCGAACGTATATTAATTCTTTTCGTGAATGCCGGACGTCGAACGCGAGGCGAGTGGCGTACACGTTCCCGCGAGCAGGATGAGAAGCTCAATAATTTGATTCAGTCTCAGAGGGAGACCACCCAGCAAATAAAGGCTATGGGTGCTCGTCACGATAAAGACATAATTGAACTCAGAGAAGCTCAGAAGCTAACCGATAAAGCGTTGCGCGCTTTCATTAACAGTCTTCACAAGGGTCGAAACGGGGAATCCTCGAACTAAATACAAGACCAAAGTCAGGAAAGAGCATAGATCTCTTCATGTGCCTTTTGTGCTTTTTTGTGGCTAAACATTGAACCGGAAATGGACTACATCGCCTTCCTGCATGATGTAGTCTTTGCCTTCAAGTCGTAGCAGCCCTTTCTCGCGGGCGGCGGCGTAGGATCCGGCTGCCACGAGTTCGTCATAACTCACGATCTCCGCGCGGATGAAGCCGCGCTCGATGTCCGAGTGAATCGTGCCGGCGGCGGTTTGCGCGCGCGTGCCTTGTGGAATTGTCCAGGCGCGCACTTCTTTTTCACCCGCTGTTAGGAACGACATCAAGCCGAGCAGGTGATACGCGCTCTTGATCAATTGATCTACGCCACTAGTCGAGACGTTAAGACTCTTCAAGTAATCGAGACGTTCTTCAGGAGGCAACGCGACCAGATCAGCTTCGAGTTGAGCGCAGATGACCACGCACTCCGCAGCTTCCTTCGCGGCGATCTCGCGCACAGCTTGCACCCGCGGATTATCGTCAATGTTCGTGAGCGCCGACTCCTCGACGTTCGCAGCGTAGATCGTCGGTTTGGTAGTTAAGAGAAAAAAGTTGCGTGCTACGGAGCGTTCGTCATCGGTGAGCGTAACAGTACGCGCCGATCGACCGGCCTCGAGTGCCGGCTGCAGTTTGTCGAGCACGTCTAACTCCTGCCGCGCAACCTTGTCGCCACTCTTGAGATTCTTTTGCGCTTTCTCACGCCGGCGCTCCGCTGTTGCCAGGTCAGCTAACGCCAGCTCGATCTGGATCGTTTCAATGTCCCTCACCGGATCGACAGCGCCTTCGACGTGAACGATGTTCTCGTCCTCGAAACAACGAACCACCTGAACCACCGTATCTGTCTCGCGGATGTTTGCGAGAAACTGGTTCCCTAAACCTTCGCCCTTCGAAGCTCCACGAACGAGCCCCGCGATGTCGAGAAACTCGACTGTCGCGGGCACGATCTTTTCCGTCTTCACCAGCCGCGCGAGCGGCTCCAGACGCTCGTCAGGCACCGAAACGACCCCGACATTGGGTTCGATCGTAGCGAACGGATAATTAGCGGCGAGCGCGGACGATTGCGCCGTGAGTGCGTTGAATAAGGTCGACTTGCCTACGTTGGGCAGCCCCACAATACCTGCTCTTAACATTAATTTTCCTCGTGCAGAAAACTAACCGATTAGCGAGATGTATGCAAAGTAAGTAAAATCACTCGGAAGCTAATTTATTTCTGAGCGGCGGCAACTCTCCAGTCGATAGATGATTGCGTCCTTACTACTGGCGTTATTAGTCACCCTGAGCGGTACCCTTGCAACCTACCTCTACGACGAGAATGCCTCGTTCGGCGCTCGCCTATGCGCCGGGGGGGCCCTGGGCTTGGCGATGCTCGGGTTAGTCAGTTTCGTGGTTGCGTCATTCATCGGGCTGAGCGGAATGGCTGTCTTGTTCAGCGCCGCTATCTGTTGCAGCCCGCTGGGACTGCTCACCGACGCCACGACGGTGAAACACCTGAAACAAGATCTCGCAGGAGTCTCGCGCGGCGCGCGACAACTCGTCCGACTCGATCTCACAGCGATAGGTTATTTTGTCTTCTACGCAGTCGCAGCAATCGTTCTCTGGAAAGTTTTCAGTCGCGCAGTGATCGAGGACAACACCGGCCTGAGCACCGGCCTACTAAATAACTTCGGCGATCTTCCCTTTCACATCAGCGTGATCACCAGTTTCGCGTTCGGCAACAATTTCCCACCTGAAGATCCGACGTACGCCGGCGTTCGATTCACATATCCATTTATTTCCGACTTTGTCTCCGCCGTCTTCGTGCGTTGCGGCGCTAACCTGCGGGAATCGATGTTCATCGAGAATTTCATTCTGGGAATCTCGTTTGTCGGACTGATTCACCGTTGGGCCCTCGTGATGTTGCGCGACAAACTCGCCGCCATCATCACACCGTTAATCGTCATCCTGAACGGAGGGTTTGGCTGGACGCTGCTGCTCGAAAAGGCGGGCACAAACGAAGGCGGACTGTTCGGTGTGCTCATGGATCTGCCACCTTCGTTTACGGTAATTCCGGAGACTACGTGGCGTTGGGGAAACGCGATCTCCACGCTGCTGGTGCCTCAGCGTGGATTCCTCATGGGGCTACCACTGGCGGTGATTGTCTTCACGCAATGGTGGCTGGCGACGAGTGATAAAACAAAACAACCGGAACCTGTTGTCACTGGCAAAAAGTCACGCGCAGCCGAAAGACAAAAGCGCGAGGAGACACCACCGTCACGTTTTTCTCTCAACACACGTCGCATGATTGCTGCGGGAGTAGCTGCCGGACTGCTGCCCCTGGTCCATGCTCATAGTTTCGTGGTGGTGATGGGAGTGGCGGCGTGTCTCGCGTTGATTCAGATGCGTTGGCGCGAGTGGTTTGCGTTTTTTGCCGTAGCTTCGGTGGTCGCAATCCCGCAACTGCTTTGGTCGACGATACACAGCGCCGTTGATGCAGGTAGCTTTTTTGCATGGGAGTTAGGTTGGGATCATGGTCAGGAAAACCCGATCTGGTTCTGGTTCAAGAACACCGGAATTTTTATCCCATTGATTTTTGCGGCTGTGCTCTCAAGGCGAGACGGCTATCTCGTGCCGCGGCGGCTGTTGCTGTTCTACCTGCCATTCACGCTGTGCTTCATAGTTCCGAACGTCTTGAAAATGGCGCCGTGGATCTGGGACAACATCAAAGTGCTTTACTACTGGTGGTTGGCGTCAGCTCCACTCGTCGCACTGTTACTGGTGAAGCTATGGCGCGAGGGTCCCATTAGACGCGTCATCGCCGTGTTGCTCTTTGTCTGTGTGACGCTGGCCGGCGCACTCGACGTCGCAGGCATCGCGTTGCGTTCCGTCAAGTACCAGGTCTTCGACGCCGCTGGACTTCGCTTCGCTGAGTTTGTTAAGCAACAAACGCCGCCACGCGCGTTGATTATTCACGCGCCGGTACACAACACGCCCGTGTTTCTTACCGGCCGTCGCTCATTGATGGGTTATCCCGGGCACATCTGGACTCACGGTCTCGAGTTTGTGCAACGCGAAGGCGAGATTAAGCGCATCTATCTGGGTTCACCTGACGCTGAGCAATTAATCAGAAACTACGGTATTGAGTATGCTGTAGTTGGACCACAGGAGAATATCGTTATCCGGGTCAACGATCCGTTCTTCAGTCGCTTCGAAAAAGTTGGAGAAGTAGGTGAGTACAGGCTCTACAAAATCAAGTAAGAAAACCCGCGCCAAACGCCGCGCTGCCGAGAAGGCTTTTTCGCAGCGTGAGCCAGAACCAGTACCGGTGCAGGATATTCCGGAAAATGCATGGCGCATTGGCGTCATCGTCATTCTCGTGATTGCTGCGGCGCTCCGCTTATACGATCTGGATCTGGTGCCGTTGCACCACGATGAGGGAGTGAACGGAAACTTCCTGGTCCGACTGGTTCGTGAAGGAGAGTACCATTACGATCCGAAAAACTATCATGGCCCAACTCTCTACTACTTTTCAGCACTGATTCCCTGGATCATAAAAGTCCTGTTTGGCACTTCAGCGCGGGAGACTTATGGCCTGACGACTTTTACCATCAGACTGATACCCGTGCTCTTTGGCATCGGCACGATCGTTCTCGTATTTCTGTTACGAAGAAAGTTAGGAACTGTAGCCACGCTCGCGGCGGGTCTGATGCTGGCTGTTTCTCCGGGCGCCGTCTATCTCTCGCGTTACTTCATCCACGAAACACTCTTCGTTTTCTTCACGCTGGGAATAGTCGTGGCTGCCGTGTGGTTTTATGAAGACCGTAATCCGTCCTATTTGATACCCGCAGGCGCATCGGCGGCGCTACTGTTGGCCACCAAAGAAACGGCGATGATCTCGATGGGAGTTTTGATCATTGCGCTGGCTTTGACAGTGGTCTACATGAGTTTCAATCGGAAAGGTCAGCCCCGGCGATACAGGGAACAGCAAGGACTGAGCAGCATTGCCGAGCGTTTTGGTGGTACGACCAACTTTACAGGCGGCGTTGTCCTCGCCTTTATAGTCTTTCTGGCTCTTTACCTGCTCTTCTATTCATCGTTTTTTAAAAACCCGAAAGGTATCTACGATTCGCTGGAAACGTTTGCCGTCTGGACCAGGACCGGACGTGAAGCACACGTGCATCCGCCATCGCAGTACCTCATCTGGTTGGCAAGACAGGAATCGCCACTCCTGTTTCTTGGCGCGATCGGAGCGGCGATCGTTGTACTGAAACCGAGGAACTCGCTCGCGCTGTTTTGCGCGTTGTGGGCCTTTGGGCTCATCGCGGCTTATTCACTAATCCCTTACAAGACACCTTGGCTGGTCTTGAACTTTGTAATACCGCTCGCTCTGATTGCCGGATATACGGTCCAGGAAATCTACGAAATGGATCAGCGGCAACTGAGATTGGGTGCCGTAGTTCTCGTGGTTGCCGTAGGCATAGCCACTTACCAGTCTATCGATTTGAACTTCATTAACTACGACAACGATAAACAGAAGTACGTTTACGTCTACGCTCACACTACGCGCCCGACGCTCGATTTAGTGAATCAGGTGGAACAGATCGCCAGGGAACACCAGGGCGGGCAAACGGGGATCACGATCGTGAGTCCTGATTACTGGCCGTTGCCGTGGTACTTCCGCAATTTCACCCGGGTCGGTTATTTCGGGCAGATGGCTGCTTCTTCCGAGCCGATTCTCATCGCGAACGAGAGCCAGAAGCAGTTGATCGAGGACAATTTCGGGGAGTTGTACCGGCAGGTGCCGTCGAAAGCGGAGGGCGGAAGCTTCGAACTGCGCCCGGGAGTGAAACTGCTGCTATACGTTCGTCGCAGCGGTCTCCTCCCTCCACCCAACCCTCCCTCAATCCGAAATCCTTAATCCGTGTTTATCCGTGTCATCTGTGGCTAAAAATGCTGCTTAACTTTTCTCTTCACTTCACTTAAGGAAACCTTACTTCAAGTTCTAGTTGACATTCTAAGCGGCTCGCACTTATATTGGCTCACCCGTACGAAAATGCCTCTCAATTCCACGAGGCTGGTCGAAACAGAGCTCTAACAGCGAATGTTCAAACTCCAACGCCTTGAAATCACTGGTTTCAAATCCTTCGCCGACTACACCGAAATAATCTTCACTGGAGACGGAATCACTGCCATCGTCGGCCCCAACGGCTGCGGCAAGAGCAACGTCGCTGACGCGATTGCCTGGGTTCTGGGCGAGCAACGCGTTAAGCACTTGCGCGGCGGCGAGATGAAAGACGTCATCTTCCAGGGTTCGCGCAATCGCCAGCCGAGCGGCATGGCGGAAGTCGTCATGCACATGGTGCGCGACGAGGTGACGGAGTCGGAACCGGACATCGAAGACATCGATTCCACGCTCGAGCGAATCGACGATCGGCTGGTTAATCTCGACGAGATCATTCCCCCCGAACCTGTCGAAGCGGCTTCGACACCGGAAGAAACGCCGGCTATCGCGACCGACGCGGAGAATCAGCCGGCCACGGAAGCTGTCGTCGTTCCAGAATCAACTCCGGCACACAAAGTCACTCACAAGCGACACTGGCGCCGTCGCAACCTCGCTCTCGAGTTTGCGCCAGGTGAGGCCGTGTCGGTTACGCGAAGGTTATATCGATCGGGCGAGAGCGAGTATCTGCTGAACAACAAGATCTGCCGGCTGCGCGATATCCAGGATTTGTTTTCCGGAACTGGTTTGGCTGGCGGCCACTACGCAATCATCGAACAGGGTCGCATCGGTCAGATTCTTTCCGCCAAGCCGATGGACCGGCGCACCATCATTGAAGAGGCGGCAGGTATTACGAAGTTTCGAGTGCGCCAGAGAGCTACAGAGGCGCGGCTGGAATCAGCGCGCTCGAACCTCTCGCGAATTTCCGACATCGTCGCCGAGATCGATCGTCAGGTAAACAGCCTCAGGCGACAAGCCGCGAAGGCGCGCCGGTATGGTGTGTTGCGCGAAGAATTGCGCGAGTTGCTGCGTCTGGTGTATGTCGCAGAAGATCAAAAGCTCGCTACGGTTATTGAAGAGACGAAATCGAAGCTGGCAGACATCACTGAACTTGAACTCGGAATCGCCGACGATCTGAGTAAACGAGAAGAAGCTGCCCGTTCGGCCACGCAGGAAGCACGCAATCTCGAAGACGAGTTATCGACCGCGCGTGCCGCGGCCGCCGAAGCAGTGCTGCGACGAGATCGACAGGCGCGTGAGTGCGTGTACCAGCAGGAGCAGTTGGGCGAGATCGAAAAGCGGAAAGGTGAAGTCACTGCCGAGATCGAGGCTTTGACGTCGCGGCTGGTTTTGATCGAGTCCGAGTGCCGGCGTCTGCAACAGGAAGATGCCAGGTTGCGTGAAGAGTTCGATCAGAGTGCGTTGTCGCTCCGTACTGCTGAAGAGTCGTATGCGGAAAGACTCACTGCTGCAAACGCCGCGGAGATCGAGATTGAAAGTGCGCGCGCCGAGTTACTCTCGCAAACTGCGATAGCTGAAAGACTGCGCGAGATTGCGCGGCAGCTCGAGACCACGCTGGAACGGTTGTCACAGCAGGCCGAAGGGTTGGCGCGTGAAGGCGATCGCGCCGCCAGCCAGCACGCAGAAAGAAAGCTCGAAGCCGAGCGCTTTTTGCGTGAGCTTGGTGACGCTCGTGCACGTGTCGCAAAACTGCAAGCCGAACGCGAAACCGCGGTTGATGCCGTTGTTCGTGGCCACGAGGCGGTCAGCGATACCGAGGCAGAGCTGACCAGAGTACGTGATGAATATTCGCGCGCGAGTCATCGCCTCGAGAGTTTGAAGGAGTTGGACCAGCGTCGCGCGTACTACTCGCCCGCCGTCCAGCTCATCTTTTCACCCAGCGAAACTCCTCGCGACTTCCATTTCATCGGCACGCTTGCCGACGCGCTGAACGTCGACGCGAAGTGGGAACGTGCGGTCGAAGGAGTGCTCGGATCTTCACTGCAGTCGATCGTGGTGCCGACGCCTGACGATGCAGTTCGCGGGGCGCAGTGGTTGCGCGAGAACAACGGCGGCCGGGCCAGTTTTCTTGTCGCTGGTTTGCACGGCGGCAATGAAGAGGTAAACACGGTTACCGCGCTTGCGTGCAGGCTGGAAGAACGTCCTGCTTTGTCGGTCGGACTAATCGAAGGCGTTCGTGAAGATCTTCGCATCAGTGATCTGCTTGGCGCGCCGCAGCAGCTAGTCACGGTGTTGAAACGCACGTTGCCGCAGAAGATGAACGCGCGACTCGCCGCCAATCTTGAAGACGCGATGGTCAAGTCGATCGCGACCGGCGAGATGTACGTGACTTTGAACGGAGACTGGATCGCGAGCGGCCAGTTCGTCAACGCCGGCGATGCACGCGACGTTGAGGAAGGGGCAGGCTTACTCGCGTTCAAACGAGAGTTGCGCGAGCTTGAAACACGCGCGGAAGTTTTGGCGCGAGAAGTTGATAGCGCAGCCGGTTCCGCGAAGGACGCGCGTGCACGCATGGTGGAACTCGAAGACGCCGTAGTTCTGTTGAACGAAGCGATCGGACGCGAAGAACGCGACGCGCTCGCCCGAGAGCACACCACCACGAACTTGCAGCAGGAAGTCGAACGAGCCGAGCGCCACATGCGTGTTGTCGGCCAGGATTCCATGCGCGTCGAGCAAGAGCGAATGGAAGTCGAGAATCGCCGAGCGCAGGCTTTGTTAGAAGCCGAAGCCGCTGAAACGGCGAGGGAAGCAGCGGCTGACAACGTCATCAAAGCCTCGGCGTTGTTGACCGATTTGAGACGCGAAACGGAGATCGAGAGTGAGTCGCTAGCGGGACAGCGTGCTGCTGCCGCTGCTGCCGCGGAGCGTCGTCGCGCCACTACCGCGGAGCTGCGTCGCATTGAAGGCGAACTGGCTGACTTCGCGTCGCGTGTCGATCGATATCGAATGGACCTCGCCGAGATGGGCGGTCGTAGTGAAGAGTTGAAACTCTCGATCGCGGATCTCGAGCTCGCGGCGAGCACGGTTGAAAGCGATCGCGCACGCGAAGAAGAGCAGATCTCGGATCTCTCAAACCGGTTGCAGGAAGCACGACGTCAGGCGGACGAGTTCTCCGCAGAATTGTCGGATCTCAATCGTCGTGCTGCGGAAGTACGCGATTCGCGCGGTGCGTTGGAAGTGCAACGTGCTGAAGCACAGGCACGGCAGACTTTCGTTCACGAAAACTGCCAGACCGAACTGGGCCAGTCGCTGGAAGATCTTGCCCGTGAACTGACGTTCCCCGAAGAATTCAATCTCGAGACCAGCCACACACGCGTTGAAGAACTCCGCACACGACTCGAAAGTTTTGGCGGCGTGAACATGATGGCGCTCGAAGAGTTGGCCGAAGCAGAAGAGCGTTTGTTGTTCCTGACAGTCCAGCGACAGGACATCATCGAAGGCATTTCCGCAACCGAAGAGGCGTTGCGAGAGATCAAACGTCGTTCGCGCGAGCGTTTCCGCCATGCTTTCGAGCAGATCAACAAGAACTTCAGCGCGTTGTTCCAGGAGTTGTTTGGTGGTGGACGCGGCGAGATGAGTCTTATCGATGCCGATGACGTGCTCGAGTCGGGCATCGACGTGGTGGCCCAACCGCCCGGCAAACGTTTGCAGAACGTGTTGCTGTTGTCAGGCGGCGAGAAGGCAATGGCGGCCCTCGCGCTGGTGCTGGGGATCTTCCACTACCGCCCGGCGCCCTTCTGCCTGCTCGACGAGGTCGACGCGCCACTTGACGAAGCGAACGTGGGGCGCTTTACTGATAAGGTCGTCCAGATGTCCGCTGACACGCAGTTCATCGTGATCACACACAACAAGAGGACGATGGAGATGGCTCGCGCTCTTTACGGTGTGACGATGGAGGAGGCAGGTGTCTCGAAGTTGGTCTCGGTGAAGTTTGAGTGAATAAACGAAAGTCATTGCAAGTGCTCCCCGCCGCGCTGATGGTTTTTAGCGCGGCGATTTCCATTTATGCGCAGGATCAGAGCGGCGCGAAGCATAATCAGCGTCCGCCGCAAGCCGCGGGCTCGGCTGTCGCCGGTGAGACGAAGACTGAGGCGATCAAATACTCGTATGAGTTCTCGCAGCCGAAGTTTTACGTCAAACACATCGTGCTCGAACATGATGCGAGTGGACGCGGCACGGTCACGTTTGAACGTTTGAACGAGGATACGCCGGTAGTCGAACCGGTTGAGCTTTCCGCGGATGCTCTGGCGCGCATCAGTGCTGCCTGGCAGGGGTTGCAGTATCTCGAGTCAGAGACGAACTACCAGGCGAGCAAGCAGTTTCCGCACCTCGGCACGATGAAGATCGGAGTGGAGCGTGGGAAGCAAAAGCGTGTAGCGGAGTTTAACTGGACGAACAACGCTGATGCTTCGACGCTTGTAAACGAGTATCGCAAGGCGGCGGACCAGGCGATTCTCGTTTTCGACATCGCGATCGCGCGTGAGAACCAGCCGTTGAATGCACCGAAACTGATGGAAGCGATGGAGTCGCTGCTGAAACGCGACGGGCTCTCCGATCCGCGTCAACTGCTCAAACTACTCCAGGATCTAAGCACCGACGAACACGTCCCCCTCATCGCCCGCAACCACGCCCTGCGGCTGATCAAAAAAATCGAGAAGTAAGATGCCACGGGCTTGCCCCGTGGAGACTCCCGTTCGCAACTACCACAGGCCAACACCCGTTCCGAGATGCCACGGGCTTGCCCCGTGGAGACTCACGTTCGCAACTACCACAGGCCAACACCCGTTCCGAGATGCCACGGGCTTGCCCCGTGGAGACTCCCGTTCGCAACTACCACAGGCCAACACCCATTCCGAGATGCCACGGGCTTGTCCCGTGGAGTCCTCCCGTTCGGAGCTACTTAGCTACGAACGTGAGCCCTCCACGGCACAAGGCCGTGGCATCCGGGCGATGTTATTATTCGCGTATATAGCAGTAAGCGTGAGCCCTCCACGGGACAAGCCCGTGGCATCCAGAATGAAACGTACTCAGGAACTGCTGATCATCGATGTTTGGAAGCCGATGGACAAGGACGTTGTCGGCGCGCCGGAGCTTGAGTCTATTCAGGAGACGATTGCCGAACGTTTTGGAACGTCTGCTGGTCCGGCGTCGATTGCTCGCGCTCTCGCGGACCATGGGGTTCGACTCGGACACCCGGAAATTCTCCAGGCTGACCTGCGTTGGCGCGAGCGCAACCTGCTCTTTACTCCGGAAGACCTCACGTTTGGCACCCTCGCCGCCGCCAACGCGCTAATCGAGAAGGTCGAGACTCTGCGCCGGCAGTTTGAGAACGACGCCGCGATGGCGGAACGTCTGCGCCGCGAAGTGCGGCAGTTAAAGACCGAACTGGATCTGCTTGCCGCCAATGAAAAGGCGCCACCACGAGAACTCGCCCAGGAAGTAGCCCAGTGGCTCACGATCTGGCTGCAAACCCCGCTGATTTTCGGCGAATGGGTAAGCCTGCGCCGGTCGACCGCCGATTTCCAGTCGCGTTTCAGTTCCTAAGTGTCTAAGATTCTGGAACTTTCCCAACCGCCGGCGCGAATACCAATGACCAGCGGGCTCAATTGGCGCATGAATCTTAAAAGCGACCTTAGCGACAGCGAATTATTACGCTCGATGATGGCGGGAGACGAGGAGGCCCTGGCGCTTCTCTATCGTCGCCGGCAGAGCTCGATCTACCGTTTTGCCCTGCAAATGAGCGGGTCGAAAACAATCGCCGAGGACGTGACGCAAGAGGTATTTCTCTTCCTGATGCGCGAGGGTCACGTTTTTGACCCGGCCCGAGGTTCGGTGAGCGCGTTTCTTATGGGTGTGGCCCGGAACCACGTACTGCGCCGTTTGCGCGTCGAGCAACTGCTCGCGCCGCTCGGCGACGATTCAGACGATGACGCTCCGTTTCTGCACCCGAGCAGTGACTTGTGTCCGCTCGACGATCTGACGCGGGCGGAAACAATCGAGTCGGTGCGGAAAGCGGTGTTGAGCTTGCCGTCGAAGTATCGCGAAGTGGTCGTGCTCTGTGAGCTTCAGGACATCAGTTACGGCGAGACTGCCGAGATTCTGGGGTGCGCGATTGGCACAGTCCGGTCGCGCCTGCACCGTGCGCGCGCTTTGCTGCTCGACAAGCTACGCCCGGCAGCAGCGGTTGAGGAAACGGGTTCGGCGACTGTGAAGTCAGCGAGGTGTTTCGCATGAATTGCCAAAGATTCGAGAATGTGGTGAGTGAGTTGGCGCGGGGGCAGATGATGGCGGCCGAGCAACGCGGCGAAGCGCTGGCCCATAGCGAAACGTGTGAGCAGTGTGCCGCGCGTCTTCGCGATGAGGAGATGTTGACGCGCGGGTTGCAGTCGCTCGCCGCCGAGATGGAGCCGCTGGGCGCGCCGGCTGCGGTTGAAAGTAAGTTGTTGGAAGCGTTTCGTAATCGCCACGTTGTTACTCCGATCACGGTGACCCGGCGATCGAATGCCCGTTACTGGGCGGCGGCAATTGCCGCGATGTTGTTGATTGCGATTAGTGTCGTGGTGTTTCGCTGGACTAACGGCGTCGAGGAACCTCGCGAAGTAGTTAAACAGGAAAAGCCGCAAGTCACGCCTGAAAATAGAGTGCCGGAGAATAGGCCCGCGGAACAATTTACTGCCGTCGATCAAAAACGGGATGAGCCGTTGCCACAGCGTCCGAAGCCGAAGCGGAATCGTTCCACTGGTGTGCGACCGGAATTGGCAAATCACGTCAACAACGAGATCGCTACGGATTTCATTCCGCTCAGCTACATGAGTGCCGCGAGTCTGCAGGACGGTGGACAGATCGTTCGCGTTCAGTTACCGCGCGCAGCACTCGCAAACTTTGGATTGCCAGTGAACATGGATCGCTATAACGAGAGAGTTAAAGCTGACGTTTTATTCGGGGTCGATGGTCGAGCCCATGCCATACGTTTTGTTCAATAGTTGAAAGGAAATGAAGATGAAGAGACTACCTGGACTTTTAGCGACGGCCATTCTGCTGTCGCTGGCATTTGCAACCGTCGCGTTTGCACAGCAGCCCGCGACTGAGGGCGTTGTCATCAAGCAAAGAATAATTCAGGGACCGGAAGGCGCGCCGCCTCCGCCTGACGCGAACTTTGTGTTCATGGCTTCCGAAAGCTTTGGCGGGAAGACTGTGAAGGGCGCGCCGTATTCTGCAGACGCCGTCACCGAGTCGATTCAAACCCTCGCCGATGGCAATCGCATCGTCAATCGCATGACGAGTTCGATGTATCGTGACAGCGAAGGACGCACGCGCCGCGAGCAGAGCTTGAAAGGCCTCGGTATCTTTGGAGCCGGTGAAGAACCGATAAAAACTATCTTTATCAACGATCCGGTAGCCCGCGTGACTTATACCCTGGATTCGCGCTCACAGACCGCGCACAAGAGTGTACCGTTCACGTTTGAGTTCACTCAGAAAGCAGGCGGCACGTTTACGGGTATCGAGGGCCAGCACTTTGAGTTCAAAGTCGCGCCGGGTGCAGCCGCCGGAGCTGGTGGAAACGTAATCATGACCGCGCCCCTGCACGCTCCGGGTCCCGGCGTCCGCATGCCGCATCCAATCGGCCCCGAGGGCGCCACCAGCTTTGTCTTCCGGACCAAGTCAGGGAACGCTAACGAGGTAAAGGAGCAACTCGGCAAACAGATGATCGAGGGTGTTGAAGCCGAGGGCACACGCACGACAGTCACGATTCCCGCGGGTGAGATTGGTAATGAACGCGCAATCGAGATCGTCAGCGAACGTTGGTATTCACCGGAATTGCAGTTGGTGGTGATGACTCGTCACAGCGATCCACGTTTTGGCGAGACGACTTACAAGTTGACCAACATCAATCGTCTCGAACAACCGAAGTCGCTATTCGAAGTTCCCTCCGGCTATACCGTGAAGGAAGGGCCACAGTTCACCCCAGCTCACGGTCCGGTACGCGCCATCAAGCGCCCCGCCAATCCTGAATAAAGGTTAGCCACAAAAAGGCACATAAGGCACATAAAGAAAATGGGAGTCTCGCAAATGAATTCGAGACTCCCATTGGCTTACTCTTTTGTGCCTTATGTGCCTTTTTGTGGCTACTCTTCTTCTTCGCCGCCTCTAATCCTGCCCTCGGCGCGTGACTGCTCCACGATCTTTTGGGCCAACTGGCCGGGAACCGGATCGTAGTGCGAAAACTGCATGTGGAACGAACCGCGCGCGGCCGTGATCGAATTCAGTGTCGATTGATAGTTGAGCATTTCAGCCATCGGCACTTGCGCTTTGATCACCTGTTGCTTGCCGCTCGTCTCCATTCCCTGGACGCGGCCACGACGTGAGTTCAAGTCGCCCATGATGTCGCCACTGTATTCCTGTGGCGCAGCAATCTCGACGTCCATCACCGGTTCCAGTAACGACGGCCTGACTTTTTCCATCGCCGCACGAAACGCCTTGCGACCCGCAGCCCTGAATGAATGTTCATCAGAATCGACCGGGTGATACGAACCGTCCACCAACTGCACCTTGAAATCCACCAGCGGATAACCGGCGATCGCGCCTGACTTCGCCGCCTCGATGATTCCTTTTTCTATCGCCGGCCGGAACTGTTGCGGCACCGATCCACCGAAAATCTTGTCTTCGAAAACGAAACCACCACCACGCGGCAACGGCTCAAACACGCACTTGCAATCGCCAAACTGCCCGCGACCACCGGTCTGCTTCTTGTGCCGGCCCTGGACTTCCGCACGCTGCGTGATCGTCTCCTTGTACGGCACCTTTGGCGGATGAAGCGTTACTTCCACGCCGTAGCGCTTCTTCAACTTCTCCACAACCGTTTCAACGTGCAACTGTCCTGAACCAGACAGCAGAAACTCCTTCGTCTGCGAATCGCGGCTGAAGTGAAGTGCCGGATCTTCTTCGAGGATCTTGTGCAACGCGACGCTGATCTTCTCCTCGTCCTGGCGCGACTTCGGTTCGATTGCGAAAGCTATCGCAGCTTCGGGATACTCAACCGCGTCGTAAACGATCTGCGCTTGTTTGTCGGAAAGCGTGTCGCCGGTTTGCGTCTCTTTCAGTTTCACGCAGGCAATGATGTCGCCCGCGTGTGCTTCGTTAACTTTGTCGAGCGTCTTACCCTGCATCACGTGCAACGCGCCGAGACGTTCGGAGAGGCCGCGAGAGGAATTGAGCGCGTTGGCGTCAGTCTGAAGATGACCGCTGATGATTTTGAACACGTTGATGCGACCCGCAAACGGATCCGCCACCGTGCGGAAGCAATAAGCCGAGAATGGCTCGCTGTCGCTGTACTTGCGTCCGATTCGTTCCGCATCGGGAGCGGCATCGACGGGCTTGCCCCATTCAGCTTCGTGGTGCGCCGGATCGGGCGCGAACTCAACCAGCCCGTTCAGCAAAGCCCGCAGACCAACCTGCGTGATGCTCGACACGGCGAATACCGGACAAAGTTTGCTTTGCGCGATAGCGTTGTTGATGTTCGGAAGAATGTCTTCCTCCTCGAGCGTTCCGTTTTCAAAATACTTCTCCATCAACGTGTCGTTCGACTCTGCGACCAGTTCCACTAACCGTTCGCGTGTCTTGTCGACGATGTCGCGGCCTTCTGACGGAATATCGATCTCTTTTGCCTGACCGTCGGCGCCCAGCTCGTACGCTTTCATGTGGACCACGTCCACCACGCCACGAAAGTCCTTCTCTTTTCCGATCGGCAACGTAAAAGGAATGATGGCTCTGCTGAAAGTCTTCTGCGCACTCTCCAGTGCGGCGCCAAAGTCGGCGTGCTCTTTGTCGAGCTTGGTGATAACCATCACACGCGGGACCATGAATTCGTTTGCATAGGCCCACGTCTTTTCAGTCTGCACTTCAACGCCTTTAACACCGTCGACAACGACGATGGCGCAGTCAGCGACGCGCAGTGCGGGGCGTGCGTGTGCGACGAAAGCGGCGTACCCCGGCGAATCTATAAAATTGAGTTTTGTATCGCGATGTTCGAGATGTGCGAGTGCGGTATTAAGAGTGATCTTGCGGGCGATGGAATCTTCTTCGTAGTCGGTAACAGTGGTGCCTTCATCGACCTTTCCCCAGCGCGGTGTGGCTCCGGCGACGTAGAGAAGCGAGCTGACAAGCTGCGTCTTCCCTGCGTCGCCATGTCCAATGACAGCGAGATTTCTGATGGCTTCGGTCGGATAGACTTTCATATGTTTGAGTCCTTTCAGGCATGTGAATTTTTGCGAAGGATATGATTTAGGTCTGTAATTTATCTAACCGTGGAATTTAAGGCAAGCAGAGCCCTGCTCGGCCATCTTTCGGCTCGCTGATTGCATCTGAAATCGATGGAAATAGGAGATATGTGAGAGTATGTATTACCGGAAATTTCTCGCTTGGGCGGTGGCATTTTTGATTGCCGTTTCGTCGCTCGGAGTGGCCTCAGCCAAAGCGAAAGTCGACAACAAAAACGAGCAGGGAAGTCTACAGAGTATCGAGCCTCTGAATCTCGCAATACTGATTCAGGATGACCTCGTGTCGCAGGTGGGCAACGAGCTTGGCGTCACCCGCGATTTCATTCGTTCTTTACCGCAGGGATCGAAAGTGATGGTTGGTTACATCACCGCCGGTTCACTGCAAGTCAGGCAGCCGTTTACGACTGATCTCGAGAAAGCTGCGCAATCGCTGCGCATACCGAGGGGAAGCAATAGCAGTTCTCCTTACAATCCTTATGTTGAAGTAATTGAAGCATTGCGGAAGTTCGAAAGTGGTGGAACTAACGCTAACGCGCTGTTACTGATTTCAGATGGATTGGACACGTCGCGTGGCTTTGATTCAACGGCTGCTGGTCGTACGCTTGATATCGACCGTGCGATTTCGGAAGCCAACAAACGGCGCGTTGCGATCTTCAGTTTCTACGCTCCGTCGGTGGGGCTTACAAGTCGTAGCCGTCTGGCGGCGAGTTACGGACAGAGCTCGCTCAATCGTGTTAGTAACGAGACGGGCGGCAAGGCGTTTTTCCAGGGCACGACCGGGTTCGTGACCTTCGATTCATACTTCTCGCGTTTGCGCGAGACGCTGAATCGGCAGTACGCCCGCGCACGGTAAGAGAATCTTTTCTCAATCTAAGAAATAGGTCCTATATCTGATATAGGACCTATTTCTATTTCTGCCACTCAGTGGTAAAGTTACCGCGTCCGGATACCTCCCGGCGGCTCTAGCTCCAGAAACGACCTACACAAAGTCCAAAGCGTTGCGCGAATATTGTCTCATTGTCGAAGGCGCGTATCTTTCCGAGTCTGAGGCCGAACACGCTCTGCGCGATCCCTTCATCGAAGACTGGGTGGAACAAACAGGACGCTTCCGTATCCATAACATGGACGAGATCCTGATTACTCCCGGTGTCACGCTCGGCTCCCTGGGTGTAGTGATGCTGGATGATGGCGTTTTCGAGGTCGCGAGCACCGATCCTGATCACCCGCTGACAGAACACAAAGCTAAAGGGGTTGCTGACGCACTGCGGCGCCAGGACATGTTTGACGAAATCAGAACTGAGCCACGCGGTGAGTAGCGAGAACCTCCAATCTTTTCTGGCGGGACGTGTTTCCGTGGTGTTGGGAGATATCACTCGCCAGGATGTCACCGCAGTCGTCAACGCGGCTAATTCGACTTTACTGGGAGGCGGTGGAGTTGATGGTGCAATCCATCGCGCCGGCGGCCCGGAGATTCTCAGGGAGTGTCAGGAGATTCGGCGAACTGTTTACCCGGACGGTTTACCGACCGGCCTCGCAGTGATCACAACGGGCGGAAACCTGCTCGCGAAATATGTGATCCACACGGTTGGCCCAATCTATGGCCGGCAACCGGATCGTGAAGCTGAGCTCCTCGCGGCTTGTTATCAAAACCCTCTGCTGCTCGCCCGCCAGCATTCCATCTCTTCCATCGCATTTCCATCTATTTCAACTGGAGCTTACGGCTATCCAAAGTCTGAGGCGGCAAAGGTTGCGTCTGCCGCGATCAAGAATTTTTTGACCGCGGATGAGCAAATTCAAGAAGTGCGCCTGGTCTTTTTTCAACAAAGAGACGCGCGCGTGTTTCTTGAGTATCAGGATTTCGAGTAGACTCTCCAACTTTGCTGCCCGATACATTAGACATGATTGAAACTACTGAACTGCCCGCACCATTGCTTCCGCTGGAACGTCTGGCCTGGAATTACTGGTGGAGTTGGGCCGCTGACGGCGAGAGTGTTTTCCGCGATCTGGATGCGGACATCTGGGAAGACTGCGAGCGCAACCCCCGACAACTATTGGCTAAAACATCCGCCTACCGATTGGCTGAGGCGGCCACGGATCCTGTTTACCTCGAACGCGTGCATCGTCTCGATGCGAGCTTTCAGTCGTACATGGGTTCGCAACCGCATTTGCAGCTTGAAACCATCACGCACGAACACCCGGTTGCTTACTTCTGTGCCGAGTTTGGCGTACACACTTCACTTCCGCTTTACTCTGGTGGGCTCGGCATCCTTGCCGGCGACCATCTGAAGTCGGCCAGCGACCTCGGCCTGCCGCTCGTCGCCGTGGGACTGCTGTATCGCTATGGCTACTTTCGTCAGCGACTGCGCAATGACGGTTGGCAGGAAGAGCACTACGGTGAAACTCATTCGAACGAGTTGCCGATCCATTTAGTACGTAATGCTGATGGGACGTCGTTGCGTATCGAAGTCGTGATTCGTGAACGCAACGTGTTGGCGCAGGTGTGGCGGGCCGATGTGGGCCGGGTTGCGCTGTATCTGTTAGACACGAACGTTCCTGAAAATGCTGAGACCGATCGTTGGGTCACGGGGCATCTTTATGGTGGCGATCGAGAGACGCGGATCGTGCAGGAGATGTTGCTCGGGATTGGCGGTGTTCGCTTGTTGCGCAAGCTTGGTGTGACGCCGCGTGTGTTTCACTTGAACGAAGGCCACTCGGCGTTTCTTACGCTCGAGCTTGCGCGAGAAGTTGTGCAAACAGGCCGATCGTTTGCGGACGCGATCGACGTGGTGAAGCAGCAATGTGTTTTCACGACGCACACACCAGTCGCGGCAGGTAACGATGAGTTTGACGCGTCGCTGGTTACACGGGCGTTTGGACCGGCGTATTTCAAAGAGCTTGGTTTGAGTGAGGATGAGTTTCACGCGCTTGGACGTGTCGATCCTGCGAATAAAGCGGAGCGTTATGGTCTAACGCCGCTCGCTATTCGCATGTGCCGTTCGACCAACGGTGTGAGTCGGAAACACGGAGAGGTTTCGCGCGCGCTGTGGCAAAAGCTTTGGCCTGGAAAGACGGTCGAAGACGTTCCTATCACTTACATAACGAATGGTGTTCACGCCCCGACGTGGATTTCGCTGCTCTTGCGTCACCTGCTCGAAACTTATGTCGATCAGGATTGGGAGGCGAAACTTCGCAACCCGGAGCAATGGGCTGAAGCGATCGCGCGCATTCCTGATGAAGAGTTGTGGTCGGCGCATTTGCAGTTGAAGGAGCGGCTCGTTGCGTTTATCCGTCATCGTTCATCGCAATCGCGCATCGCTGCCGGGGAGCTCGCCGATTACGTCGAGGCGGCGAATACGATGTTTGATCCGGCTGCCTTGACCATCGGTTTTGCGCGTCGTGTTGCTGGTTATAAACGATGGAACTTGTTGCTGACGGATCAGCCGCGACTGGCGCGACTAATCAACAACGAAGAGCGGCCCGTTCAGTTTGTCTTTGCTGGTAAGGCACATCCGCAGGACGAGGGATCGAAGTTGGTGCTACAGCAGTTGGCGCGATGGAAATATGATCCTTCGGTCCGGCAGCGGGCAGTGTTTCTTGAAGACTACGACCAGGAGATTGCGCGGCAGTTGGTCCAATCGGTTGACGTTTGGCTGAATGTTCCGCGACGGCCGCAGGAAGCGTCGGGTACCAGTGGTGAGAAAGTAGCGATCAACGGCGGGTTGAATCTCTCGATACTCGATGGCTGGTGGTTGGAAGGGTACGACGGCACGAACGGTTTTGCGATTGGCAGCGGGAACGATAGCGCGGAGGTCGCGAAGATTGACGCGCTGGATGCGGAGTCGCTTTATCGCACGCTGGAGCTTGAGCTGGTGCCGCTCTACTACGACCGTGATGAAGCGGGCTTACCACGCAAGTGGATCGCGATGATGAAACGTGCCATTCAGACGCTCGCGCCGAAGTACAACAGCGACCGGATGGTCGAAGAATACGCCCGCCGGATCTATACATGAAATTAGCCACAAAAGGCACAAAAATGAACAGCAAGTTGGAATGAACAACTTGGAATAGAACAAGTCAGGAAGAGGGGCTTGCCCCCGCTGTCAGTGGTGAGCGGGGGCAAGCCCCTCTTCCTGACTTGTTCTATTACTCGTGTGTTAGACTACCAATCCGGCGTTCGTGCCTAGTCCCGAATGAAATACTGCACTGCCTGCAAAGCAAAATACGACGACAGCGTGAGCTTCTGTTCGATTGATGGCGAGGTCCTGGAGGCCGATCCCGCCTCTATCGTCGACACCGTGCTCGACGGCCAGTACCAGATGGAAGCGCTGCTCGGCAAGGGTGGCATGGGAGCGGTTTATCGCGCGCGCCATATCCTGCTTGGCGATCGGGTGGCGATCAAAGTGTTGCCGCCCGAGGTAAGAAACAACGCCGAATGGTTGCGGCGGTTCAGGCGTGAAGGCCAGGCAGCGCGTCGATTTCGTCATCCGAATTCGGTAACCGTCTACGATCTCCGCACCGCCGCCGACGGCACCATCTACATGGTGATGGAATATGTCGAGGGTCACACGCTCGATCACGAGCTCAAGACTCGCGGACGTTTCACCGCCCGGGAAGCATTCGAAATCCTCACGCCGATCATGAGCGTGCTCGACACCGCTCATGCGATGGGGGTAGTTCATCGCGATCTGAAACCCGAGAACATCATGGTGGGTAGGCCTGCGGAAGGCGGCGAGCCGGCCGTCAAACTGCTCGATCTCGGCATCGCGAAGATGCGCGAGATTGCAGGTGATAACGGCGGGAACACGGCGCTGACGATGGCGGGACAAGTGCTCGGCACTCCGTATTACATGTCCCCCGAACAGTGGGGTGAGATCCCGCGCGACCAGAGTTCGGAGATCGACGGTCGTGCTGATATCTACAGTCTTGGTCTCGTGTTCTACGAAATGATTTTCGGCAGGCGTTGTTTTGCAGGTAACACACTGCACGAATTGCGACGCGAACACGTCACTACCCGCCCACGACCGTTGCACGAAGTTGTGCCTGACGTGCCGCGTGGTTTCAGTGAAGCGATCGAGCGGGCGACTGCCAAAGACCGTGGCGATCGACAAGCGACTGCCGGTGCACTGGCGGCTGAACTGCGCGCGGGTTTGGAAACACCTGTCACTCCGATTACCGAACAGTCCGCGCCGTTGACGGAGACAGTCGCCATCGAGCGCGGTGTGCAGACAAATTCTGATGTTAACGCGCCCACGATTATCACTGTCGATGCTGTACCCACGTCACCGCCTGTCAGCCGGCCTGGTAGCACACAGGACGCCACCGTTTACGAACCGGCGAGTCCGCCTGCTGCTGCGGTGAATCCGGACCTTTCTGGCGCGACTGTAGCTGAGTCAGCGGCGATGGCGTCGAGCGTGACTGTGCCGCAAGTCGCGAAGCCCGCGACGCCGGAGGTTCCGAAAATTCCAGTCGTCGCACCAACTCCGGCGCCAAAGAGCAAAGCAGGACTCGTGATTGGTGTTGGCGTGGCGTTTGTGTTGATTGTCGCGCTCGGCGTTGGCGGATTTCTGTTTTGGAAAATGAAATCGAACGGGAGTGGAACGACCACTACAAATGTCAACACGTCCGCCGCAGTAACGAATGCTCCGAAGGAGATCAGTCGTTACTGGCTCGAGCTCGAACCGTCGACAGCGGGTGGCCAGGTGACGAGAGTGGCGGGTTTGGTGCCGATCGCTTCCGGGCAGTCGTTCAAGTTTCATTTCACCTTTAATGAAGACGGCTATCTTTACATCTTTGGTCCAGGTGGAAATACCAACGAGCCTACGGCTTTTCTTACGACAAAGCCGTTAGAGCAAACCGGCGTCAGCAGCAATAAAGTGAGCAAGGGTGTCGAATTCAGTTTTCCGAGCGGCGCCGGAAACAATCTGACGTTGGATAAAACTCCCGGTACTGATAACTTCACAGTGATTTTTGCGAAGACGCCACTACCGGCGCCTTCGTTCTTGAATGAGCCAGTTACCGGTCAGCCTTTATCATCAACGCAGCAATCCGACCTGAAAGCGTTTGTTGCTCGCTACCAGCACAAGCGGCCTGTGACCGAGCTTGACGAATCAAATGCGGGGGCGCCGTTTGTGCGAGTAAAAGCGCTGCCCGATCAAACCGGCGATCCTGTTGTCTTCGAATTCCGTATTCAGCACAATTAACAGGTGAGTAATAAGGAGATTCGGTAATGCGATTGAGTGTCATTGTTTTAGCATCCGTTTGCCTTTGTGGTGTTGCGATTGGGATTACAGCCAGAGCGCAGGACGACGATGTTCGTGGCGCCTTCCTGACGTCGCGGCCCAAAGAAAAACCGGCGAGTACCGGCACCGCAGTCAAACCAAGCCGCAGACGAACCAAAACGACTACCGGATCAAACAAGCCGGGCAAGCCGCCGGTGAAGACCGACAAGCCGGACACCTCAGGGTCATCGTCTAAACCGTCCCAACCTGCGACACCGGTTAATGCGCCGCGACTAGGCATCGGACTGACGTTGTTCATGCGCGACTCCAATGGCCTGGCAGTGCGCGTCGATCCGGATCACGTTTTCCGCAAGGGCGATCGTGTGCGTGTGTTGCTGGAAACAAACTCTGATGGATATCTCTACATTTTCAACACCACTAACGACGGCCCTGCGACCATGATCTATCCGGACGCCGATCTCGATGAGGCAGGGAACTACTTGCAGGCGCACGTGCCGTTCGAAATTCCTACCAGTCTGGCGACTGAAGAAAGATTGCGCTGGTTTGCGTTTGATGAAAACGCAGGTACCGAACGTCTGTTCCTCGTTTTTACGCGTGAACCTTTGGGGGGCATTCCCATTGACGATGAGTTGATAGCGCTCTGTCGCGATTCGAAAGAGAGTTGTCCTGTTAAGCCTAATGCTGAAGTGTGGGCGGCAGTGCAGAAGGAGTTGCAACAGCCGCTCAAGACAGACAAGAAGCAACAAAGCGGACAAGCAGAAACAGCGAGCGAGCAACAGGCAACCACGCGCGGCCTGGGGCTGGCGAAAGACGATCCGCAGCCGTCACTCGTGATGATGGCCTCGGCGGCGCGTCCAACTCTCGTCGCGACACTCGATCTGATTCATAAGTGACTCATATCTGTGTAAATCAGTTAAGCAATCCGCGTTTATCTGTGTTACCTGAAAGGAAATAAGATGAGCTTTACATGTAAAAAAGTAATTGGCGTCTGCCTGGCGATTGTTCTGATGACGCCGATCGCGCTTCCGGCGCACGCGCAGCAGTCAGACAGTGCTGGCGCGGCTTTGCGCGAGGGACGACGCCTACTGAAGCGCGGGCAGTCCGATAAAGCACTCATACAATTGCGTAACGCGCTCAATCTCTACACCGCTGCGAAGAACAATAGCGGCATGGCCGCAGCTCACAACGAATTGGGCGATCTTTATATGCGCCAGGGTCAGTACGCCGTCGCGCTCGACCACTATCAAAAGGCGCTCGACGGCTTTCTCGTAACTAATCCGGGGAAAGAAGCGGCTACTACGGCGGCTGTATCGGCGATTGCACCGGCCGCGGCGCCTGTAGCCGCGATAGGCGACGACAAGTACAACGCGAACCTGATGCTCGCCAAGATCGGAGACGTCAATTACCGGCTCGGAAAAACAGCCGAATCGCGAGCAGCGTACGGGCGCATGGTCGTGAAGAAGCCTGAAGGCGCGGCCTCGAAGGCTGGGCGAAGATTTGGTGGGCTGAGTGCGATTGCCGGCAGTATCTCGACGGGAAGAGTGAGTGTTTCGGCTCCGACCAGCGGTATAACCACGCTTCTCGAAGCGAAGAAGGAACTCGATGAGTATCGCAACTCGATCGTTTATTCGAGTTACGAGCTGGGAATGGGTCGTCTCGCTTACGCTGACGCTGATCTGGAAGAAGCGAAGAAGCATTTCGATAACGCCCTACAGGCGGCAGGCAGCAGCCTCGCTGGAGTTGCAAAGCTCGGACAAGTGAGACGCTTTCGCGCGGCTTCGCGTACGAGTCTCGGCGACGTCGCTTTGCGGCAAGGTAAGTTCAAAGACGCGTCGAAGTTTTATAACGACGCCATCAAAGGCGCCCAAGAGGACAAGCGACTCGATCTGATCTGGCCGGCACAACGTGGATTGGGTCGCAGCCAGTGGTTGCAGGCCACGCAGGAGAAAGACGCAAAGAAGGCTTTGGCGCTGCGTGAGTCGGCGCTAACGAACTATCGCAGCTCGCTGAGTACGATCGAAACGTTGCGCGAGGGAAGCCTGCGTGCTGACGAATCGCGCACCACCTTCCTTTCGTCGATCAAAGACGTCTTTGACGAGGCTTCGTCAGCTTATGCCGCAATGGCTTTGTTGGCGAATCCCGCAGCCGGAACGCCCCTCAACGGAAAAGCACTCGAGTACGCAGGGGAAGCGTTTCGCATCAACGAACAATCAAGAGCCCGTTCGCTGCTCGATCTGCTGAGCGAAACTGACGCGGCGATAACTGAAGGTGTCCCGGTCGAGTTGTTGAAACGAAAGCAGGAGAACCTCGATCGACAACAGGACATAGCCGACATTCTCACCGGGATAAACGTTTCCACGGAAGAGCTCAAAAAGAAACCGGCTGAACTCGACGAAGAACTGGAAAAGCTGCAAACCGAGTACGAAGAGATCGAAAACCAGATCCGCACGGCAAGTCCGCGGTATGCGACGCTTACGGCGAACAAGCCGCTGACGTTGGCGGAAGTGCAGCAGAACGTTCTCGACGACCAAACAGTGCTCGTTGAGTATGCGTTACAGAACGACGAATCGTACCTGTTCGTCGCCGGCAAGAGCGCCGTGAACTTATTTAAGCTGCCGTCGCGCACAAGCGTCGACAAGCTCGCGATGGATCTGCGGGCACAGTTAATTCCGTCGAAACTTCAGCGGCGCATTGTCGGCATCGACGTCGCCGAAGCGAATCGCGGGTTAGGTATTGCTTCCGCAGCGCCTGAAGATGTGTCGCCGTTCATAGCCGCATCAAACGCGCTCTACAAAGTGGTGCTCGAGCCGGCAGCGGGAATGATCGGCGAGAAGCGTCTGATGGTAGTTGCAGACGGCGCGCTCAATTACATTCCCTTTGAAGTGCTGCTCAAGACCGCCGACAGCGGTGACTTTTCATCGCTTGGTTACCTCGTAAAGTCGAATGAGGTTGTTTACGCGCCCTCAGCTTCGGTCGTTGGCACGATCAAACAACAACGAACGAAGGCTGCGGGACGCGCGATGCTCATCATCGCCGACCCAGTATTCAACTCCAACGACGCACGCGCGCAGAAACGAACCGCTGCGCCCGCCGCGGACGCCGAAGTCCGAGGCCTCGGAATTCAGAGCGCCGTCGCAGACGTCGGCGGAACGACACCAGCGTCCAATCCCCAGATGGAAGGATTGCCGCTGGCGCGATTGAACGGCACGCGCACCGAAGCTGATCAGATCTCGAAGCTGGCCAAAGCCTCCGGTGGCCAGGCCGACGTTTGGCTCGACCTCGACGCAAACGAAGACAACCTCGTCGCGCGTGACGTCAGTAAGTATCGAATCATCCACGTCGCGACGCACGGCTTGCTGAACGCAGAACGTCCGCAATTTACGGGCGTGGTACTGTCGCTGGTCGGCAACAAATCACACGACGGCTTCGTGCGCACTGATGAAGTCTTCAACCTGCGCCTCGGTTCGCCGCTGGTGATGCTTTCGGCCTGTGAGACAGGCCTGGGCAAGGAGAAGCGAGGCGAAGGCGTCATGGGCCTCACGCGTGCGTTTATGTACGCCGGTGCGCCGACCGTCGGCGTTAGCCTCTGGTCGGTGGCCGACAAATCGACCGCCGATCTGATGACAGACTTCTACCGCCGGCTCTTGAGCACAGGCGAAGGCACCACCTCCTCCAGCGCACTCCGTAGCGCGCAGTTAGCGATGATCTCCGGCAAGAAATACAGTGCGCCGTTCTACTGGGCGCCGTTCGTTCTTGTCGGCGACTGGAATTAGCCACCAAGAGGCACAAAAAGCACCGATGAGGTTAATCATCCTTTTTGTGCCTCTTGCGTCTCATCTTGTAAAGACCACCTAACCCGCTCAGCAACAGCAACGCCGTAGTTGGTTCAGGAATCGTCGCATTCGTGCCTTCGACAACTATGTTGTCGATCCGATTATTTCCCGTCGACGTTGTCGCTCCGTTGAAGAGGATTCGAAATGCCGCGTTTGGATTGTTGTTCAAGCCGGCGATACTGGTCAGTGTAAAAACTACCGGCAAGGCACCGAAGACTGCCGCCGGCGTGTACGGTGGTCCAAAGTCGCTGAAGTTAATGCCGTCGAGACTGTACTGAAACTGGTTGCTGTTGAATCCAGTGCTGGTTCCCTGCGTAGCGAAACTCACCACGATATTTGAAAACCCGACCGTGCTGACATTGAAGGTGATATTCCGGCCATTGTTGGCCACACCGGTTCCACCTTGCAGTGAGAGTGCCTGTCCGGCAGGGTCTCCAAGGCGCGCGTTGTTAGTCGTTCCTGCCGCAAACAGTAGATTGACAACGTTGAGGTTGCTGGTGAGCGTGCCACTGCCGTGGTCCACGTTCATGTCAGAGTCGTTGAAATTCCAGATTGCCAGTTCATCGGCAAGTGCTGCCTGCGAAGCCGCGAAGAAGATCAGAGCGGCGCAGATGAGGTTGAAAGGAAGTCGTCGGGTGAGACGAAAATCCGGCTTTATAAACATACACGTTCTCCTTTTGATGAGGTTTTGGACACACGTTGGTCCGCAATGAGAAAGCAGGAGAATCTTTAAGATTCGTGAGGCTCGTCGGTAAGTAGGCCAGGCTTAGAGGACAGCCAGTACTTTCTCGTTAGTTTCGGCACAATATGACGATTCTGTTCGGTCGTCAATAGAAATCTTGTAGTGCGGTATAATGACCTGCACTACAATAACTGCGAGGAATTTATCGGGCTATGGGAAACAATTTCTTCAGAATCGACGACCATGCAACACTCGAGAATCTAATCACCGATTCGGAGCAAAAACCAGTAATCGTTTTCAAACACAGTAACGCCTGCTCCATCAGCTCGCGAGCATACCGCGAAATGGAAAAGCTGGAAGGGCAGGTGAACATTGTCGAAGTCCAATCGGCGCGCGAGGTCTCTCGCGAGCTCGCAAACCGCACTGGTATCCGTCACGAAACTCCGCAAGTGATTGTTCTGCGCGACGGGAAGGCCGTCTGGAACGCGTCGCATTTTGATGTTAAGGCTGACGACGTGATGAAGGCCGTCGAGTCTCACAGCTAGTTTGCTTTCCACAGATTACACGGACTGATTTGAACCTGTGTAATCTGTGGATTGACTTCCGCGCAGTACCTGCGATAAAAGCATTCGCTCCAGCTCGTGTCTTTCCCGGCAGTCAGTCCCGGGGCCCACTCAGCAGTTCCATCCTGATAGGCGCTAAGCAGCTTGAAGTTCGTCAAAGCCACGCAAGAGCGTGAGGAAACACATGCAAACATTTAAGCCAAGTCGATTGGTCCAAACACTTCTTCTCCTGGCTTTGCTCATCATTGCAGCTACGAGCCTGGCTGCCCAGGAAACAGCCGACGATCAGCCCACACCTTCACCAACAGCAACTCCGGCTGCTCAACCGACGGCAAGTCCGAGTCCTACCCCAATCACACCAATGGTCACGCAGGTGCTCGGCAATGTCGAACTGGACGACATTGTCGAATTCCGTATCAGAGATCTGGAAAAGTGGACCGAAGCTAACGAACTCAATGACGCCACCAAGCTCGTACCTTACATAAATGGTCGCGCCATCCGGGGAAACTATCCCGAAGAACTTCATCTCGAGAAAGGTCGCTTGATCTATCACCTCGAGATTACTCCGGACAACAAGAAAGTTTGGATCGATTTGCTCGGCGCGCCCAAGTCGATGAGAGAACCGGCTACCATCAGTGTCGGACTCGAGGATGGCTCGGCTTTCGACAGCTTCCACGAAAAGGATCACCCTGTTACGCTGACAGTGATATCGCCGGTCTACGGTCTAGTCGCTCTGGCCATAATCCTTGCCACTTTGGTTTTACTGCTTTGGCTCGTTCGTAACACCAACATAATTCGTGAGCCGGGTCCGCCCCCCGCCCTGGGAAAACGCAGACCCTACAACCTGGGCCGCGCTCAAATGGCGTTCTGGTTCTTTCTGATCTATTCGTCGTACATAGCGATCTGGCTGATTACAAACGCACTCGACACCATCACCGCGTCGCTGCTCGCGCTCATGGGCATCAGCGCCGGCACCGCACTCGGCGAGGCTTTAATCGACAATAGCAAAGACGCGAGCCAAACAAACCAGTTGCAGGATTTGACGGCGGAGAAACAAGCGCTCGATGAGACGATTTCTCAAGCCCAGGCGGCCGTTGACGCCATCGATCCGGCGTCGGCGTCGGCCACAGATGTGGCAAACCGCGAGTCGTTGGTCAGGCAACTCACCGATATGCGCACACGCATGAACCAGATCGATCAGCAACTGCGCACGCTCAACTCGCAGCAGTCAGCGACTAGTTCGGCCGGTTTTATGCGCGACATCCTCTCCGATTCCAGCGGCTACAGTTTTCATCGTTTCCAGATTTTCGCCTGGACGGTCATTCTCGGCATCATTTTTGTATCGTCGGTTTACAATAACCTGACGATGCCGGAATTCAGTACGACTTTGCTGGGACTGATGGGGCTGAGTGCCGGCACGTATATCGGCTTTAAGTTTCCCGAGCAGAAATAAGATGGAACGACGCGGACCGGCTATAGAACCGAAAGAGCTCAAGCAGGAAGATGATTTCACCGTCAGCATCGTCTGGGGTGACGACCGTCGCTGTCGCTATCGAGCGGCCGATCTCAGGCGATCCTGTCCGTGCGCGCAGTGCGTAAATGAATGGACAGGCGAGCGCGTGTTGAAGGCTGATAGCATTTCTGAGAATATGGAAATCCGTGATATCAGCATAGTCGGGCGTTACGCGCTCAACTTTCGCTGGAGCGATGGCCACGAGACCGGGATTTACAGTTTTCGCTATTTGCGCGAACTGTGTGAGAGTCAGGATGCGGAAACTGTCTGAGCGTGAATTATGAACGAACGTGATTTCTTTAACGAGAAGGAAGAGGTAAAGAAGGCAACCTATAGTTGTCCTCACTGCCGCGAGCGCGCCGAATACGACGTCCGCTGGCTGAAACGTACTAGAAAGCCGCAACCGCCCCGCGGAGCAAATGAACAGGACAAGGCGCGTTTCAACAAGTCACGCGATTACCTCGTTCGCATTGACGATATGCTGGCTTGCCGGAACGTGCGTTGTCGTCGTCGCTTTGAAATTCCCAGTTCTCAATCCGTGGTTTTCATCTGAGCTGCATGTTTACGCCGACATTCGTCGGATAGAAACTCCGAACATTCACCAATAACGCTCGAAATGCAGGCTGAAAGCGTTGGCTTGGGTGTTGCAGTGTTGCTGTACGCCTATGCTTGAAACACAACAATTCGCTGGTGCGAGCAAAATCAATAATTCTTTTTTGACACCTTTCGAACGCCGCCTCGCCAGGAGTGTGCTCCCGCGCATTCCTTCGTGGTTGGAGACGTACCACCTGACCATGCTCACGTTGGTGTGGTCGTCTCTGATCCTGCTTTTTTCTTACTGGGCCGCGCGCGACCTGCGCTGGCTCTGGGGAGTGTCGGTAATGATCGCGCTGCAGTACGTGACCGACCACTACGACGGCAAAATCGGCAAATACCGCGGCACGGGGCTGGTGCGCTGGGGCTATTACATGGATCACCTGCTGGATTACTTTTTCCTGTGCTCGGTGATCGTCGGTTACGCTTTTATCCTTCCGGAGCGCTCGCGGTTCCAGATCTTGATTCTGCTGGCGCTTTGCGCGGGTTACGAAGTCAGCACGTTTCTGGCGTTTGCTGCCACCGATCGCCTCAAAATCAGTTACCTGAAGTTCGGACCGACGGAGTTTCGCCTCGCTCTTATCGTCATCAATGCGCTGCTGGTGCAGTACGGCACCCGGCAGATGGTTAACGGGCTGAAATACGTAAATATCGGCGCCGCCATCGGGCTTGCCCTGATGACCTACCGGACCCACAAAGCTATCTGGGCGCTGGATATGGAGCAAAAGAACGCCCAATTAGCCGCGGAACGGTAGTTCTGTCTCGGTAAAAACCACTGTTCGGTTCGACGTGTATGGTATCCGACCGTACAAATCCACCGATGCGGCTTCATTCGTAAATTTTTCGACTGGAAGTGGCCCTTTTTTCTCTTGTCGTGCGCGTTACCGGATGTGGCCTCTTCTTTGCAAGCGTAATGGCAGTTCAACGTTCTAAGCTCTAGTTATTTTGGGAACTGTGTGGCGGGAAATTCGTTGGATACATACAGATTCATACGAAGCTCGAAAAACAAAGCAATGTCTGAGAAGAAAACAATTCGCATTATTAAAAAGGGCGAAAAATCACGCCCAATCGTTAAGGCAAAGGCAACTACCGCTCGGGAAACGGCGCGTGATATGGTGGAAACTGTTACCAATTGGGTTACAGACTTTCAGAAGCGCCGCCGCGACGAAACCGCCAACGCACTGAGGCTTATCTCAAAGACACCTCGCGGCAGTGAAGCCTGAGTCACACTTATAAAAACAAGCCGGGTATCAGAACAACGGCGCGGGAAGGCTTCGGTCATCTCGCGCCATTCATTTTGACCATTCTGACCTCAAAAAGTTTGACAGTCGATTTCTGCTGGGGATAGCATCGGGGCTGATCCGAAAATCTGAGTGGAGGCTGATTTATGGTAAGAAGGAGTTCTCCACAAAAGTCGAAGCGGCCACAGGGGCGGCCTGTGTTTGACAGTATCCGCAAGCCCGGCGCTCCTCCCGGTCATCCGATATCCCGGGCCAAGCCGGATGAGATAGCGCGACCGGCAGGCCGGAAAGCCAAACACAAGCGACCTCCGGAATCGACCGGCGAAGACGTCTAAAAACTTTTGCACACTCAAACGCAGACAGACGACCAAGCAATCTCACGGGCATTCCTCGCCTGCGCGTCGGAATTTTTGCTGGGTGATTATCTACCCAAGATCGAGCGCTGTCTCGAGAAGCTGACGGACGAACAGATCTGGTGGCGTGCAAATGAAGAATCGAACAGCATCGGCAACCTGATCCTGCACCTCTGCGGCAACGCGCGCCAGTGGATCCTCTGCGGCGTCGGCGGCCAGTCTGACCAACGCAATCGCGACGCAGAATTCGCCCAACGTGAGGCGATTCCTCGTGATGAATTGCTGTCACTACTACGCTCCACGTTAACCGAAATCGAAACCACTCTACGCACCCTTGATCCCTCGCTTCTCCTCGAGCGTCGCCAGATCCAGGGCCACGACGTCGACGTCCTCAACGCCATCTTCCACGTCACCGAACATTTCTCGATGCATGCTGGACAGATCATCATGCTGACCAAGATGCTGACCACCGCAGACCTGCGCTTCTATGATTTTGAAGCGGGTGTGCCAGTTGAGCGTTGGCGCTCTGGTCCGTCTGGTTCATCTTAAACTTCCGAAGGCTCTCTTCTCACATCGCTGGATTAACTCTGACATCTTTAAATAAAACGGCAAGAGTCTTGTATCGACTTTGACCCGAGCGTATGATCAACTCGCTCATGTACTCTCACGTGTCGCCCGCGTGACTTTCGCACCAGGGATATCGCGAAGGACAAACCGAGTGCGCAACCTCGCCTACTCCGGTTCTCCTTAATTAACAACTGACTCACTACGACCAATCTCTTCAACGGTACGACGACCGCTTCTAATTAAAGAGTAACGACTGACTCCCCGCTCACGCTTCTGAAGGCCGCAGCGGCCATAAGGGGAGCTTACAACCATTACCTGAAGGTAACAGAAACCAGGAGGACGGTTTCTAAATGCTCCTACGCCCGATGATAGGAGGCTGGGAAGTACCCAGAATCGAAAGCATTGCCACGAGGGAGATGCGCAGACTTGCCGTTCTGCGCGTACCCGGCTTGTCTGGCGATCTGCATCAAGATCTGGGTCGCGGGGCTCTGACTATACAAATTTCGGGTTCTCTCCTCGGGGATGAGGCTCGAGATAAATTCCTAAAAGACGTGCGCGAAAAATTTCTGGCGGGAGATCCAGTAGATTTTGTAGCCGACATCACAAAGGAATCCGAGTTGGAACAGGTGCTGATCGTTTCACTCTCTCTCGATGAGCAGGCTGATAACGCCAACGCCTTCCGGTACCAGATTGCTTTGCGGGAGTATACCGAACCACCTGAACCAGCGGGTCTGCAATCGGATTTTGGTTTGGATGTAGATGCAGACCTGGATCTGGATGTGGATCTGGGACTCGATCTGCTCGATTTGCCCGGCTTGCTCGGCGCCGTTCCAGAGGTTGGGGAACTGCTTACTCCAATCGAGCCGGCCGCCAGGCAGTTGAAGGACGCGATGTCTAAGGCTAAAGACGTTCTCAAACCACTTTCAGATCTATTGGGTTAAGGATACTTCAACTTGATTGCCAACGAGTTTCTAAATGTAGTTGCCAATCACCTGCAAAGCGCGGGGTTGGTCCCAGCGCCCAAGACGATCGGTGTTGCTGAGCCCGTGATCGATACGGAATTGCCGGCTGTTGTTCTATCGCTACAGCGTATTAGGAAACTCGGCAATGGATTGGGCGAGCGTTCAACGTTAATAACGGATGGCTCACTACCATGGACCGCTGCAATCGATCTTGAAAATCCAGTTTTACCGGAGGAACCTTCCTTTCGTCTGCTAAGCCAGGATCGACGTGAGCTCGTGTTGCCGCATGGAGGTCTGGTACGCGCCGATGGCAGCCAGGGCCCACTGAGTCCGCAGGATCTTTCTGTAAGTGTCGCGGAGGTTGCGCGCGCCGTAGTCACCGGTAATCCAGTGGGCGCCGAAGTCAAAGCTGATCCTTTGGTGGGCCGCTTGTTTTTCGGTAGCCCGCTTCCGGTGACCGGAATCGTGCGAGCAAATTACTTTCTAGGCCAGTGGGAGCAACGCACGAGCCGCATAGCGGGGATGCTGCGAGTAGGGGTGCGCGATACCAGTTCAGCCACAGTCAGTGATTTGAGCGGGAGAGTTGTAGACGCGTTGCAGCCGCCAAAATCACTGACGATCACAGGCCTTCATTCAATGACAGTTATCAAGCTTGGCAGCATACAACCTCCCGAAGCCGGCTTGGCCAATTCTAGAGCGCGCATAGCTCTGTTTTCCTTCGAGTTTGAGCTCGAGATCAATCGACCGGAGTCGTCCGGCGGCATCATTCTGCGCATCCCTGTGGAGGACAACATCGAT
>DASVGE010000277.1:0-20776 GCA_036379695.1 Pyrinomonadaceae bacterium
AGCTAGGACGACGGGAACGCAGGCGTGGTAACGCTCCTCGCAGTAGTCGGTGAGCGCCTTTTGCGCAAGGGGCATCCTGGTATGGAAGGTTCTGATACTGTACATCGTCTGTAGATTCCACTCCACCGTTTCGGCATTGTAGTAATCCACTAGGTCGGCCTCAGCGCCGTCAATATCGCCTCTCTCGGCTTTTGCGATGGCCGCCTTGGCAATTTCAACATTCATCATGTCATAGATTATCCAGCCGCGTTCCGCGAAAAGGTCGTTAAAGCGATCGGGGACGGCCGCCAATTCCTCTGCCATTCGCTCAAGCTCAGGAACCTGAGACAAGGCATCTGAAACTCCCTCTACGTTAAGGCCCGCCAGTCGCAACACGGGCTTCAGTAGCGGCATGATCGCTTTGAGGGATTTCATGCCCCTCACCAGTTCCAAGTTTTTCTTTATTGTGGGAATGTCCCGGATGCGAGGTTCTTCCATGAGCACATAAAATAGACCACAAAACCATACATCCAAATCAGTGTCGTAGAAACAACATGGGTAACAGTGCCGGGCGTTCGGGAAATCCATTACAGCACAGCACAACCGTGCATCCTGAGACAATCAAAGCCAGCCGAGCAATGCAGTGGGCTGGCTTATTTGGCGCTGATTTTGGCATCAAACGCAGCTAGAAGGTTCACACTCAAGTACAGTCTGCCACCAGATGGAACAGTCGTATCGCAGCCAGACCGAAAAAGGAAACGAGATTCAAAGCTCTACGGATATCTTTGCCGCTACGCCGCACTACGTCATCCAAATCGAAAAAAGTCGTTTATGCCGATTCGATCACAAGTACCTTACAGCGACTTTCCACGACCAGTGCGGCAAAACAGGTCTTCCTCCCAAGTGCATTCAAGCTGCGCTCAATTCGGCACATTCTTGCGGGCCGCGGTGGTCCTTTCTACAAAAAGCAGAGCGTCAAAACTCTTGGGTGCCGTCACGTCAACTGAAAATTGATTATCCAAATCGTTCGCGAATATAGCACCGATGTTGCGCGACTTGTGTGGTTGACTTAACCATGTGCCTACCGGACCATCTCGAGGAACTTTCCTGAGGTCGATTGCGAACAGCGGAATGCCGGTCGCCGCGAGAGTGGCATCGAGACTGCCCGCCGGCGCGGGCGACACCGCGAAATCATGCAGGCCTTTGTCCCGCTCAACTGCCTGAAAAGATCCCTGGTTGAAAGCAAAACCGAAAACAATCATTTTCTCACCGAACATTTCACGCAGTTCGGCGCCCATCGGTTTGTAGCCCACAATGTCAGCGGTTGAAACATGGCCGTTATGTGCCCAGAGCACAATCTTGGCATCGGAGTTGTGGTCCAGGATCCACTTGACATTGTCGGCCATGCTGCGGTCGCGCGAAACTTCGTTGGTTCGCATTTGAATGGATTGGACCACTACCCGCGCGTTTTGGATAATCCACTCCGGCTCGCGATCTCGAACTCCACTTTTGGTATACACGCCTCGTGAGTCTTCAAGGTGTCGCACCACCGATTGCCAGGCTGCGACAGCCAGCTTCGGATCAACTGGTTCTGAAGGGGTTGAAGGTGCTCCCACATACCTCATGCGCAGACTGTGCTTGCCGGTATGGAATACATCAGGATCGATCTGCACCTGATAAGCCTCACCTCCGTACTGGGTGTTAAAACCTACTGTTGTCGAAGATTCAAAATCGAGCGCAACATTTTCACTGCCGGGATAAGGAGCGCCGTCGAGTTCGAGTTTCAGTGAATCGAACCAGCCAGTGCCATTCGCCGGAAACAGCGCGCCAAAAACTATGCGCTTAGCATCAGACGCCACTGGCAACTCGACTTCATAACGTTCCCAGTCGGTAGTTCCGGTAACGCCTCTATTTTCCATATTGTCAAACGCCAAAACACCCGAAGGACCATCTATTCGCAACCACAGACCGGCAAATCCTTGAGATACGTCCCGGGTTTTGATGTACCCACTTAAGCGGACGCGCTTTCCGATCGCGCTATCTGCCGGCAAGGAGGCAGTTGCAACACCTCCACCATTAGCAATCGGTGGTGGAGGTGCATATCTCATGAGCAGGCTTTGAGTGCCGGATTGAGAAAATCTTTTGTCGAGCTTGACTTGATATCCAGTGCCACCGGTGTAAAAACCTATCGGCGAAGAGGATTCGAAATCTAGATCAAATTTGGTTGTGTCCCGGTACGGCTCCCCGTCCACTGTTACATTCAACCCGTCGAACCATGCACTGCCATCGCCGGTATGTAGCGCGCCGAAATTGATGTTTGTCGCATCCGCAGGTACCTGAAGATCGATTTCATAACGCTTCCAGTCTGCGGTTCCCGTCGCGCCGCGATCGTGCATGTTGTCAAACGCGAGGACACCCGATTTGCCGTCCACACGCCACCAAAGTCCCGCCCATTCACGGGTGATGCCTTGAGTCTTGATGTAGCCGCTGAAGCGTATGCGTTTACCCGCCACCACTGCTACCGGGAAAGAAGCTGTTGCCACGCCGAACGGTGGTCCGTCGGCCCGCGGTGCAGCTTTCGCCTGTGCGGTGGCCTGGTCCAGATCTCCCTTAAAGGAGACGTCATATTTCGCAACGAAATCGCGCACGGTTTCTATTGCGACGTCGGGTGTTTGCATATCAAAGCCGGTGAATTGAACCCGGCCCTTGCCGGACTTGTTGAACTCACGCATCCACCGAATCATTTCTAAGACCTCCTGCGTGTCCCAGGTCCAGAAGTACATACCCTTAAGGAGCTTTGCCGGATCTCCGATTCCGTTGAGGACATAATCATTCAGCCGATAGGCCTCCGGCATGTTGGCTTCGATGGAAAAGATCGTGAAGCCGATTTCTGAGGCGAGGAATTCGAGCATCCGGTGCTTGAGTTGAAAGAACTCGCGCGTGCCGTGCGTGGCCTCGCCGAGCGATACAATTCTGGCGTTGCCAATAATCTTCTTCAAAGGTTTCATGTCGTCAAAACCGTGACCTGCTTCAGGAGTCTTAAGGCGAATAGCGTGCGCGGCAATCCATTCGACGATCGGTTGATTAGGATGTGAAGGGCGCAGATTGTTCGTTTGTGCACACGTCGGTTGAATGAAACAACATGTGAGCAGCAGTATCGCTATTATTTGTTTCATTGGTCCTCCTTTGAGCTCGTGTGAAAACGAGCCAGTGAAGGTCTCAATCAGGAAGCCTGTCGGAGAATTCCGAGCTAAGCGCAGATGTGAGAAGTCTTCCAGGTCGCTTATATAACGCTGCGTGCCCAGAGTTGCAAGGCTCTAACACCTTCTGTGGTAAACTCGCTTGCCCCAAGGGCGAGTCACGTGTTCGATTTCGTGATTGCAACCAGTTCCTCAACCCTTCAACAAGGAGTCACGACTTCAACATCGCAAGCGATTGTCACCGTAAGTATTCTAAAGACTCTGAACTGATCGTTATTGGACCTTAATGGATGCGCGGTGAAGATGGTCTTTGTCCCTTCCCGTCTGAATTCCACCACTCTGAGTCAGACGGCGCGGGAGTAAAGCAAGTAGTTCAGACGATTTGACGGCGAGTTCCTTGGTCTATACTATATGCAAGGATATGCAGATACGCATATTGCTTTTTTTGGAATGCTGCGGCCGAAATAAGTGAAAGGTGGGGTTGAATGAGGCAGCAGTTGAGTGACTTCAAAGCGGAGTTTTTTAAAGCGCTGGCTCATCCGTTGAGAATATCTATTCTCGATGCTCTTCGCGATGGAGAGTTGACGGTCAACGAGATCAGTCAACGTTTCGATGTTGAGCCGGCCAACGCCTCGCAGCAACTCGCTGTCCTGCGGAACAGAAATATTGTCATAGCAAGGAAGGAAGGCTTGAACGTCTACTATTCAGTGAGTGACAAAACGATCTTCAAGTTGCTCGATGCAGCCAAAGAGATCTTCAACAACCACCTCGTCGGCATCCGTACCATGCTCGAGGAGATTCACGGCGTACCCGCCAAAGCCGTAAGGCGACAAGCTTCCTCACGAGTTCGTTAAATCATGCTCCAGCTGCTAAAAACCGCTCGTCGAAGCAACAGCGGTCCCGTCGAGAAACCGCAAGCAATGTGTGGCTTGTCAGTCAGGAAGTCTCCCCTTGGCGGTCTGGGTTGTTTCGCGACAGTCCATTTTCCAAAAGACAGCGCCATAGCAGAGTACGCGGGCGAAAGAATCACCCATGCTGAAGCCGTGAGGAGATTTACCGGGACGAGTGGCAAGCAAATCTCTCAATTGGATGCCGATTATTACATCGATGGCAGTGTCGGCGGGAACGACACGAAATATATCAACCATTCCTGCGAGCCGAACGCAGACGCCATGGTCATCGACAGATTCATGATCGTTTTTGCGCTGCGAGAGATCCTACCTGGAGAAGAGATCACAGCTGATTACCTCAACTCTTTCGATCACGATCAAACGATCTGTCAGTGTCGCACCGCATCATGCCGAAAACAGCAAAGAACCGCATGAACACATCTGCTAAACGCAGCTCAGCCAGGGACGCTCTAAGTATCTCGCTTTTAACAGAATGAAATGAACCAGTGCTGATGAAAAAATGGCTTCCCAAGTCAGTTCTATGCTTGCGGGCTGGCTACACACAGCGAGACCTTCTTTCCGATCTGATCGCCGGTACGACAGTGGGGCTGGTGGCGCTCCCACTTGCGATGGCGTTCGGGATCGCCTCCGGGGTCACGCCGCAAGCAGGCATTTACACGGCTGTCGTCGCAGGCTTTCTCATTTCCGCTCTGGGAGGTTCTCGTCTCCAGATTGGTGGTCCTACGGGTGCATTCGTAGTGATTGTGGCGGGAATAATCGCGGCCCATGGAGTCTCCGGTCTGTTGATTGTCACCTTAATGGCCGGATTGATCCTCATTCTGATGGCACTAACTGGTTTGGGCACTGCGGTGAGGTATATCCCCCGTCCGGTCACGATTGGTTTTACTAATGGCATAGCCATCCTTATCGCCTCGACACAAGTGAAGGACTTTTTGGGGCTCGACATCCCTGCCGTACCAAGCGAGTTCGTGTTGCGCATGAGCGCCCTGGTGAATAGCCTCGCCTCATTCCACTGGCCGGCGCTTCTACTGGGCATGGGTTCGCTTTTGATCATTCTGCTATTGCCAAGGTTCACTAAGCGTGTTCCCGGTTCGATCGTCGCACTCGTGTTGGCCACGATCGCTGTGCCGCTCTTGGGAATTCCAGTGGAGACTATCGGCAGCAAGTTCGGCGGCGTTCCCACCGGCTTGCCTCACGTTTCGTTACCACAGCTGCGACCAGAACTGATTGTGCCTCTCCTGCCGGCAGCCGTTACCGTAGCAATGCTGGCTGCGATTGAGAGTCTTCTATCTGCGGTGGTTGCGGACGGCATGAGTGGTGACAAGCACAACTCCAACGTCGAATTGCTCGCTCAGGGCATTGCTAACCTCGTTGTGCCTTTCGTGGGTGGAATACCGGCTACCGGTGCGATCGCGCGCACAGCTACAAACTTCAGATCAGGCGCTCGTACTCCAGTTTCCGGGATGGTCCATGCGCTGACGTTGCTTGTCATCCTGCTGGTCGCGGCTCCTCTCGCCCGTTTCATACCACTCGCAACGTTGGCGGCAATTCTCTTCGTGGTTGCCTACAACATGAGCGAGTGGCGCGAAGTAAGAACCATACTCAAACTCTCAAATGCGGATAAAGTGGTCTGGCTAATGACGTTCGGTCTTACGGTGCTTGCCGATCTCACTGTTGCAGTTGAAATCGGAATGCTTCTCGCCGCGCTACTTTACATCTACCGCGTCTCACAGACCACGACAGTGGCTCCGGTGACAGAGGAATACATCGAAGATGGACGTCCGCATATTCTGCAAGACAAATTGTTACCCCCGTATGTTTTAGTCCTTCGCATACATGGTCCGTTTTTGTTCGGGGCTACTGAAAAGCTGTCCGAGGCAACCGTCAATGTCGACTCGCTTCCACCTGTCGTAATTTTGCGGCTAAGAAACATGACCGCCCTGGACGCCACAGGACTGCATGAATTGGAGAAGCTGGGCCAACGGCTGCGCGCCACTCGGCGAACGTTATTACTGTGCGGAGCTCGGAGTCAGCCTGAACAGCTGTTGAGGCAATCATCTTTTCTTCACTATCTCGGCGAGGAGAACCTGCTTCCTCACGTCGAAGCAGCTCTTTCGCGTGCACGTGAAGTTTACGAGGGACAAGTCCCGTTACCGTTGGCTAAGCCTGAAGCGGCAGCTCACAGGTAGATCTAAGTTTCTCGCGGTGGCAATAATAAACGCCTGCAACACATCCAGTGTGCAGAGTATTCAAGAGACCATCTACGGTACTATGATCGCCATTTGTGATTTTCTGAAGCGGCTAATAATCGTCGCGGGAATTGCAGACGCGGTTACTCTGAAACAAAACGTATCGTCAAGTGAAGATATGAAGCAGGAACCTGAATCTCAGTCACCAATAGCCTGCGATATGAGTGCTCTATCGCTGGATCAGAGAGAGAGGCACATCGCGACAAGCCGCCAGCTCTTCTCCAACGTGCAGGCAATCCATGAGCTATCGAGTGGTTATGAATTTCGTTTAGCGGACGATCTCAGTGCGATAGTGAGCGCCGCTGAATTCATCTCAGTCGAGAAACTTTGTTGTCCGTTTCTCCACTTTGCGCTCGAAGTTAACGCTGAGAGTGGACCAGTATTCTTACGTCTAACGGGTAGAGAAGGCGTAAAGGATTTCATTCGTGAGGAAATTAGCGGACTCCTTGGGAACGCGATCGATTGGAGATAATGTGATCGTACGGTCAATCATGCTCTTTGTTCTTGCCGGGTTAACGGAAATCGGCGGCGGCTATCTCGTGTGGCTTTGGCTGCGAGAGAAGTGGGCCTGGTGGGTAGGTGCACTAGGCGCCTTCATTCTTATCGGTTACGGAATTATTCCAACACTGCAACCTGCTCATTTTGGACGCGTGTATGCTGCGTACGGTGGCGTATTTGTAATTATGGCAATGCTTTGGGGCTGGTGGATCGACGGACAAAGACCTGACCGTTGGGACATGTGGGTGCAGCGCTTTGTGTTGCGGGAGTGATTATCATGATGTACGTTCCGCGCAGCACGGGTAACCTGCAACCGATTCTTCGCAAATAGCGAATTAATGACGCCTTGCGCAATGATTTTCATAACTCCAAGGTCGTCGGTTCGAGTCCGACCCCCGCTACAATAGAATCAATAACTTAGCACACGCGCTCTGTTGAGCTTGGGAGTTCCAACCCCATGGCCGGGCTATAATCTATTGCGGATTGGGCCTTTAGGGAGTTTTACATTTACAGCAACTTTACAACTACCGCATTGACGACCGCGAAACACGGCTCCCTGAAGCCACAAAAGTTCGAGAAATTTTCAGGCCAAGTCAGATGTCGAGTTCCGCGCGTGTCTGTAGCACGCGCACGATATGGCCACGCGAGATGATTCCGGCCAAGCTTCCATGCTGGACGACCGGCATCTGATTTACATCCTCTCGGCCCATCATTTCCAATGCCTCAGCCACTGGTCGTTCCGGACCTACGCTTCGCAAAGTCTCAAGCGAACGCATTACGTCGCCAACCGTTGTGTACGGCCAGCGCCCGCGATCAATCGCCTTCACTTCGTGCGGCGTAATGATACCGGCTGGCCTTCCCTGTTCGAGAACCACGAAACAGCGATGACCGGTTGGCAGTAAGTGCTCCTGGACAAATGTCTCAAGGTTCGAATTTGCATCTACGGTTGCAAATTGCTGTGTCATTACATCGCCAACTCTCAGGCCTGTGAGACGTTCAGTAATCTCAACCTGTGCGCCGCTTGCACGCGCCGCATCCAGCAGGAACCAACCGATGAAGGCGATCCACAAACCTCCGAAACCCGCGCCGCTAAAAAAACGCAAAATACCCAACATGATGAAACCTAGAGCAACAAGCTGGCCCACTCTCGAAGCTATGCGAGTAGAACGGTTCGCATCTCCGGTGATCCACCACACTACAGCACGCAAGACGCGTCCACCGTCAAGCGGGAATCCAGGAATCATGTTGAAAACAGCGAGTGCGATGTTGATATAGCCCAGCCACATGAACATCGCACTTGGAGGAGAGTTCGGTTCAGCGGAGAAGTTCCAGCCTAGCAACCACGCTAACACGAGGCACACCACTCCGATCACAATACTGGCGATTGGACCAATGATGCCCATCCAAAACTCAGATTTTGCATCCGCAGCGTCCTTTTCGATCTGCGCTACGCCACCTAATGCGAAAAGCGTAATTGCCCGCACGGGAATTCCTCGCAACTTCGCAACCGCAGCGTGCGAGAGCTCATGCAACAAGATGGAGACGAAGAACAAGAGTCCCGTTATGATCGCGATACTCCATGTTGTAGAACCGTTCCAGTTGGGATGCTCCATAGCAAACTGGGCGCGCAGTGAGAGTGTTACCAACAGCGCGATTATGATCCAACTATAATGGAGCCCGATCGCCACCCCGAAGATGCGGCCGAGTTTGATATGGGCTTTCATAATTCCCTTCTACGCCACAAAAGGCACAAAAAGAGCATATGTGTCTTAAGAAATGTTTGCGGCCGCTGCCGCCTGGGGATCCAGACTTGATTCTCTACAAATTATGATCACCTGCCGACTCCGGCTGATAGAGAACCTCCTCAACTTTGAGCTTGCGCAAGCCTGATGGCACCTGCCACTCAATGGTGTCGCCCTTCCTGAAACCAAGTATCGCGGTACCAATTGGCGCCAGAACAGAGATCTTTCCTTCGGCAAAATCCGCCTCTGTAGGAAACACCAGTGAGTAAGTACTACTTTCCCCGCTCACTAAGTCCTTCAAACGCACTTTCGAGCGCATTGTGATTACGTCCGCCGGGACATCTTTTGGATCAACGATTTCTGCTCGATCAAGCTCTGCTTCCAACTTATTCAGGTATTGCCGATCGACACCATTTTGCTCACGTGTACGCTCGATCAATCCGCTAAGACGGTTATAGTCGAGTTCTGTTATATAGATGGTTGCTGCCTTTTTTGATCTTCGCTTCATTTTACTGACTCCAATTCCCTGGATGATTTACGTTTCCTCAGGACTGTGCGGTTACGCAGCTTTCCTGGATGCTTGCAATTCGTTCGCACTCTCTTCAGTGCCTGGAGAGAAATTGAAACGGTCTTGCAACGAGTTGCTGGTCAGTGAAACGTCCTTTCCACGAATAACCCTGACCGAACAGTGCGCTCGTTTTGCAACAGCGGCAGAGGTGCTGCCGAAGAGCCAACGACTTAAACCTCGTCGTTCGTTCGCCCCGAGAACAATCAGGTCAGCGCCCCAATGTTTGGCCCGCGCAATAATTTGTCGGGCGGCATTGCCAGCGATGATTTCCGCTGAGATTCTGAAAGGCGCGTCTCTCAACACTTGAACAGCCTTTCCGATTGCGCGGTGGGCGTAGTCAGTGCTTTGATCGCCAGTTACGCCAAGCTCCTCTAACGAATAGACCATCGGGTTGACGACACTGACCACTCGGACCTCAGTGTCCTCAGGCCAACTCACTTCCGCGATCGCCTGGGATGCAGCTATCGACGCCTTGGAGCCATCGGTAGCCAGCAATACTCTGAAGCCATGTTCCGTGGTAATTGGATCCGCTTGCTCGCGAGCCCGAACGACCTCGACGGAACAAGGCGCACTCCTAACAACTGACTTCGCGACGCTTCCCAGCGACCGGCTTCGAAAGTCCTTACGATTGTGTGCGCGGATAAGGATCAGGTCCGCCGGCCAACTCCGAGCCGCAAACGAGATTAAAGATTTCGGCTCTCCACTCATGATTACCACTTGTGATGGAATCCCAATCCTTCGTAGCCGTTCGACTGCTAAAACAGAAATCTCTTCGCCTCGTCTATGCATCTCCCGTCGTAACGCGGAAAGTCCGTAACCTTCATCACCCCAGACTTTCAATGGGACGTCAGCATCGTCAACGATCGAAAGCACACGGGCTTCTGTCCCTAAGGGCCACGAGCGAGCACTCATTTCATTAATAAGAATATCCAAAGTGTTAATGGAATCTACCGCAATTAAAACCTTCATCCTATTCCCTCCAAACCTTGAACGACTTAACTTATTCCCATCGGGCTCAATCACGCCGCCGGTTTTAAAACTTGATCACTCGAACTGTTCGCACGTACGACTTCTACTGAGCACTGCGCTCCCAAGATCAGCGCCTTCGCGCCAGCGCTTAAGCCGCTCGCGTCAACGTCGCCTTCGCCATGGTGTGGATCTACGAATACGCAACCCACCGAGGCTTCCCTACTCTTCTGTAAAAGCACCTCTTTTGATTGACCATCCACGATTTCAACTGAAACCTTCAGACCCTTCGCTCGCAACGCATTAGCCAAGGAGTCTAGAACCTGCGTGACCTCACCATCCCTTGTGACATGATGCGGCCCAGGTTTTCGCGTCATAACCATGTTTGCAACTGTTCCTGTTGGCCAAATCCGCTGGCCGACCGCATTAACCACGTCGTGCGACGAAGAACTTTCATCTACAAAAATCACTATCTGTTCCGAGGAATCAGCCTTCCGATCAGACGGTCGAGCAATCCGAACGGAACAGTGTGCATCCTGTGCCACTCGAAGAGCAGGTCCTGCATGATCACTTATCCGTGATGAAGGGCTGGTCTTCGATCCCAAGATAATAAGTTCAGCACCCCAGCGCTTCGCCCTTTCTAATATCACTTGAGCCATTGCAGCTGTATCTTGAATCGCTTCAGTTTTCACACGTCCTTCAGGAAACATGGACCGCAGCCTCCGCTCAGCCTCAAGGCATAAGACGCGTTGTTCTTCATGCTCCTGTAGCGCCGGCACATAGGACGACAGTCCTGAAGTCAACAGCTTCATTCGGCGAGCGCTAACTGCTCTGGTGATCTCGTATGGCGATGAAGGCAACCAAACTTGCGTCACCGCGATAAGCGCATCAAGTTCACGTGGCAAACCCGCGGTGCTTAAATCTTTCAAAGTCGCTTCTGCAGTTTCCGATCCGTCATACGGAATCAACGCCCGAAGCTTCTTTTCCTGAGCCGACGTACCTGGCGCCGACGCATGCGTGCGTTCAGTTTTCGCTATTTGCGCTACCATTTTTCTCCATCCAACAATCGTCTTCTTTGTGTTATCGACGACTGCCATATAAGACAGACTGTCTCTTCGGGTGGTAAAAACCACCCACCGAGGTCCACTGATCCAGATCAAACCGGCGCCGAGCACCACAAGAGATACACGTCTGATATGTTTCGTCGCCTCGAGTAAATGGCCGGCTCACCTTCAGGTGCCAGCAGCCAAAGACACGTTTCACGATGTTCCTGATCGGCGCCAACCGACCAGATTGATATGGCCAAGCTTCTAAACTCGATCGTTCAACTATTGCCTCCATGTTGATTCCCTTTCCGTGCTGCGACCAACTTGGTCCATCCTCCTTTATCTCTCGAACCGACCTCTGCTTTCCTTCTAGCCCTTACGACTCATCAAAGCGCATTGCCGTAACTTCCAGGACTAAGTGCGCTCGATCCGAGTCCTTATCAATGCTCTCGAGCAGAATGCGTGTGTTGATGGCCTCACCCGACTCAAGTATCTTTTGTCGCAGTGGAATCACCACTACGGTCCGTTCCCGCACACTCGAACTATTGCTGTCCAGAATCGCACCCCGCAATTCCAGTCCACTGATGCTACGACCGGTGTTATTCCGTACCGTCGCCGTCATTGCCACAGCCAGGGTGTCGAATGGGTGCACCTTCTCTATGCCCACCAATTGCTCGATGGCAATGTGCTGACGAAATTCTTCAAAGTCAGGTTGACCGGGTTGCAACGCCCCTTCCAGCCGCGGCTCGGAATAAGAATTGAAATCGGATGTCATCGCCACGTAGTACAAACCTGCCGTCAGTATTGCGAGTAGCGCAGTAATTGCGGCGGCTAAGAGGACGATCGGCCAACGTAGTTCAGGTTCTGCAATTAATATTGGACCGCGATAAGCAATCATTGTTACTTTCTCCAAACTTTATTAATCCTCCGGAGGTCGTTTTGAGAGAGCATCGTTTGCCGCCGCTGAAAACTTGATGGTGAAACTGTGTCCACAATCCTTACAGACGTATTGATCGTTTTCGTGTGCTCCTACGACTAACCGCACTTCGAAACACTGCGGGCATTTCACGAGCCATCGCCTGAGAGTTTCCAACCATCTTTCTCCTCGTTTTTTTCCAACCGTTGTTTCTGGCAGAACGATGTATTGGTTCTCCGGTACAGACATTCCCTCATGCGCTCCCTTTGTCATGTAACCTCACTTCTTACAGGTCATAGACTAGAGGCAAACGCTAGTTGGAAATAGCGTGTTAACACCTGACTATCAGGGTATTTACACGTAAGGAAGGATCGGGCAGGAAGGTGGCGTATTGTGAGATTAATCTGGTTGGCGGTGTTCTCGCACGTGCAGGGCTAATTCAACGCGGTTGCTCAGATTCTTCTTGTCGAGAATGCGGCTGATGTGACCCTCGATTGTTCTTAAACTGAGCTTTAGTTCAGCAGCAATCTCCTTGTTTGAGAGTCCGCGTGCGACTGCTTCCGCAACGCGCCACTCTGCGTCTGTTAGTTCTTCATCGCGTACAAGGTCTATCGCGGCGTCGTCTTGATCTCCAAACATCCGCGCCAGGTCCGAATGAGTGCGGTGTACTCTTTCGAGAATGCTCTTCACGATAGCCAGCAGCTCTTCCGAGTCGAAGGGTTTCGTGACGTAGGCGTCGACCCCAGTACGAAATCCCTCAATGCGATCGACCGTTTCGTCTTTAGCCGTGAGGAAGACGATAGGTACCAGACGCGTGCGCGGCGAGGCGCGCAGATTACGTACAAGGGCATAGCCATCCATGCCAGGCATGCGAATGTCACTAATGATCAGATCGGGAAGAGATTCGGCAACGCGGATCATCGCTTCACTTCCGCGGCGAGCGGTCTGCACCTCGTAACCTTCGGCGCGCATCGTTTCCGATACTGCCAGCAAAAGACTGGGATCGTCATCAACGACCAACAACTGTTTTGCCATCGTCTCGCTCCTCAATACTACGTTTATTGCATCCTCCGTCACCCCATACGGGCAAATGCAATTTGAATGTGCTGCCCCGCCCAACCTGGCTCTCTACGGTGATTCGCCCTTCCATCTGCTCCATCACATTTCGAGCCAGGTATAAGCCGAGACCCACGCCGGAAACGTCGGCGTCTTCTAAGAATTCGGCATCAGTTGTGGCGCCACGCATAGCTTCGGAATGAGGCGCTGGACGACCGCGATGAAACTTGTCGAACAAAATCGGCATATCTTCCGCTGGGATGCCGCGGCCGCTGTCAGTGACACTTATCGCTACCTGACCATTCTGTTGGTGTGCAGACAAAACAATTCGCCCACCGTCTGGTGTGTACTTGATAGCATTTTCGACTATGTTCGACAGAACACGACGAAGCTCTTTCGGATCACCGCAAACCGGCGGAACTTCAAGGTCGGGATCAAATCGAAGATCGTGTCTTCTCTTTTCGGCAGATCGTGTTTCGGATTTAACGACAGAGGAGATCACTTCCTGCACGTCAACTCGTTCGTGCGTGACCCGCAACACACCACCTTCTATGCGCGAAAGGTCGAGCAGGTTGAGCACAAGATCGATCTGACGATCGCACTCGACTGAAATCGTTTCAATGTACTCACGCCTCTTCGCCTCATCCAATCCTTCGCGCATTAAAAGACGCGTCAGCGCTTTGATTGTAGTCAAAGGTGTGCGCAGCTCGTGCGAGACGGTCGAGACAAACTCAGATTTCAGTCGATCTAATTCTGCGAACCTTTCTTCTCTTTTCTGTAGACGCTCTGCCATTGCATTAAAGTTCCTGCCCAGACTCGATATCTCATCGCGCCCATCGGCAGGCGCACGCGCAGAGAAATTTCCGCCGCCAAACTCCTCGGCGGCAACATTCAGCAAGCGCACAGGTCGGGCGATACTTCGTGCAATTAGCAGTGCGGCCGTCACTGTGCAAAACACAACTATCAAGCCGATGACGGCATAGCCCATCAATTGCCGCCATGCTGACGCATAAAGAATGGCGCTTTGGACACCCACCATGACTACATAGCCGGTGTTACCCACACGGCTTAAACCGTATACGCGCTCAATACCGTCCACCGAACTTCTCGAAACCACGACCGCGGTATTACGTTCGTTTACCGCCGACAGTTGATTCATCCCGCTAAGATTCAGGCCCAGTGCTGATTCCGTGGTTTGGCTGCGATAAATGATGCGATGGTTCTGATCGAGTAAGGTCACGACAGCTCGTTCCGGTAGCGTAATCCCGTGCAGTGCGTTCTTTAACGCCGATCCTTCGATACGTGCGATCACTGCACCACCTTCCACGGGAGCTTCTACCGCAAGAAGGTAATGTCCTTCACCCCGCGTCCAATCCGTTTCTATATCGGAAGCACCACGCTTCGCTTCATTGAGCAGCTTATCGCTTAATCCGGACGGCAGATTACCCGCGCCGGCCGGTTCGATTGCCATCACTCTTCCCGTTGAGTCTAAAACGCGCAGGTCGACCCAATGCTGGCGGCCAATAATCGCTGCGTGCAGATTGCCTTTCAGAGCAGGAGGATCGCTCAGGTGATCAGGAGGGTAGGATGCTATTGTTCTGAGCGGTTGGTACTGAGCGTCAAGCCAGCGGTCGAACACTACGCCCACTAACTCTGCCTGCTGCTCTAAAGACTCATTCAGCTGATTTCGCTTTTCATTCCAAACTATCCACAGAACCGCGAGGCCAACTATTAACAGAGGAAGAACACCTCCGATTGCAAGAGTCAGTAATCGCCCACGGATACTCATTTGCTACCTCGTAATTGATGCTTAATGCCAAGTATAACAAACCATTCGGAGCATTCAGATCATGACGGAACTGTCTGCCTTGCCAAGTCCTGGCCCGCCTTGCTCGCAATGAATTGAATAGTTGGCCCAATTGTCAGTGCAAAGATGACCGTTCCAATTCCCACAGCGCCACCTAGTACCCAACCAAGGATCAGTACAAGCACTTCTAAACCTGTGCGAGTGCGAGAAATACTCCAACCCTTTCTCCTACTCAAGCCAAGCATGAGACCGTCACGCGGGCCCGCTCCGAGTTGACTACCGAGGTATAAAACTGTACCCAGTCCCGCAAGTATCAACCCGGTCACGAACCAAAGACTCCGTAGGAAGGCTCCGCTTGGACTCTGGACAATGGTCAGGGTGACATTCGCGAACGCACCGACTAGTAGAACGTTGAGCACTGTCGCCAGACCGGGTTTTTCACGAATCGGAATCCAAAGGAATAACAGGACTATTCCTATAATGATGGACACAGTTCCAAATCGCATGCCGGTTAATCCCGCCAGGCCATCGCTCAGAACATCCCAGGGACCCAGACCTAAGTTTGCCTGTTTCATGAACGCAATGCTGAACCCGAAACATGCGAATCCGATGAGTAACTTTGCCCAGCGTTTTACTGAAGTTGCTAACGATGATGAATTTGATCTCATTTTCAAAATTGACCTGCAAAACGCTTACGGTAAATAAAAAGGTCTCTTAGATATAGCGTGGAAACACTCGTTCTTTGCGGGAGTTGTCACGGTGGTCGTCCTCTTGTCTTACTGCCGGGGCCTTGCTGCAACATCCTCGACGTAGACACAATCTGATCTCGGATATGCAAGAACGAGCGGAGGTTGTGATGCCCGATTTAAAGCGCGTTCTAGAGAATGTTATTCGCGACCGTGATCCTTCGGCGATTCGCGAAATAGTTGAGAAACAGTCGCCTCAGGACATTGCGAGTTTGCTTGAGCGGCTGGAGACGCAAGATCAGGTTATTGTCTTCCGCCTCCTACCGCGGAATACATCCGCGACTGTGTTCGAATATCTGAATACGCGTGCGCAGGAAGTATTGCTGAAAGCAATGGGGCAAGCGGATGTCGCCGCGCTCTTAAATGACATGGCGCCCGACGATCGCACACACTTGCTTGAAGAGTTGCCAGCCTCGGTGACTAATCAGATGCTCGCCCTGCTAACGACCAAAGAACGCGCCATCGCGATCTCGCTGCTCGGTTATCCAGAGGACAGCATCGGTCGCCTCATGACGCCAGATTACGTCAAGGTACGGCAGGACTGGACCGTCGAGCGCGTGCTGGATCACATTCGCCAACACGGACGCGATAGCGAAACGCTTTCAACAATCTACGTCGTTAATGAGCACGACGTCCTGATGGATGACATTCGCATCAGAAACATTCTGCTCGCTTCTGCTGAAACCCGCGTCGCTGAGTTAATGGATAACAAATTTGCCGCTCTCAAGGCGACCGACGATCAGGAGACCGCTGTATCGATCTTCCGCCGCGAAGATTTAACGGCTTTGCCAGTCACGGATTCGTCGGGCACCCTGATCGGCATTGTTACCGTTGACGATGTACTCGACGTTGCGGAGGCAGAGGCAACTGAGGACATTCAAAAGATCGGCGGTGTCGAAGTCCTCGACGAACCGTTCATGCAAATCGCGCTCACGCGCATGATTCGAAAGCGCGCGAGCTGGCTCATCATACTTTTCCTGGGAGAAATGCTGACTGCGACCGCTATGGGTTTCTTTGAAGCTCAGATCCAACAAGCAGTCGTGCTTGCTTTGTTCGTCCCCCTCGTCATCTCATCCGGTGGAAACTCAGGCTCGCAAGCGGCCACTCTTGTGATCCGTGCGCTGGCGCTCGGCGAGTTGACGCTGCGAGACTGGTCGCGCGTCATGTATCGCGAGATGCTGTCCGGATTGGCGTTAGGATTGCTTCTCGGTGCAATCGGTTTCGTACGCATTGCGCTCTGGTCGGCATTCTTCAAAGCTTACGGCGAGCATTGGTTCGAGGTTGGGCTCACGGTCGGGATGGCGCTGATCGGAGTAGTGCTCTGGGGAACGCTCGTCGGCTCGATGCTACCCTTCGTTCTGCAACGCATCGGTCTTGATCCGGCCACGTCAACCGTTCCATTCGTGGCGACATTGGTGGACGTCACGGGGCTCCTTATTTATTTCAGCGCCGCGATCCTCATTCTGCGAGGCACGTTGCTATAACAGGTGTTACCTTGCCGCTCATTTCTGAGTAAGTCTGCGCCTTCTTTTGCGAGGCGAAATACCGTCAACTCTCGAGCTATTATTCGAAGCGGGGCCTTGACTGTCTTTACCCTCGCGTTGGCGTGCCGGGTTGCTTTCATTCGCTATGACCGGATCAGCCGTAATTCTGCCGCCCTCATTTTCCCATCGATCAAGCATTTTCTTCTTCAGCCGTTTCCTCTCGATGTTATCCGGCATCGTCGTATTCCTCGTTTCTCTACAGATCGTCATGATGCTGGCTCGCCACCCGGGATCGGGTGCCGTCCTCGACGTTGCAAGTATAGCGCCGCCCGTCAAGACAGGAGATAACTCCTGCAATCCACGCGTGAAAACACTCTCGCTCTCCGGCTGCATGACGAATACGATTCAAAAGACTTGTGTCAAAGAAAATTGAAGGAATCAAATTATGAATCATAACAGCAATGTTTCCAGTTCCACCCACGACCGCACTGCCTCCACTAATCGATGGGCGATTATATTGGCCGGCGGTGATGGAACGCGCCTTCGGTCATTAACACGAACCATCGCGGGAGATGAGCGTCCAAAGCAATTCTGTTCAATACTCGGAGAAGAAACTCTCCTGGAGCAAACGCGACGGCGGGCGGCGCTCAAAGTACCACCAGCTCAAGTTATGTTTGCGCTAACCCGAAGTCATGAAGACTTCTACGATTCACTGCTAGCGGACGTGAGAGATCAGCAGCTCGTCGTGCAACCGAAGAACGTGGGAACCGCGGCGGCAATTCTTTATAGCCTGTTGCGGCTCTCGCATCTGGATCCCGAGTCCATGGTGGCTATCTTTCCGTCTGACCACTATATCTCCGACGATGAGACTTTCATGAACCACGTCGAATCCGCGTTTGAATTAGTGCAGCTCCGTGAAGATCTAGTTGTTCTGTTAGGCATCAAGCCGGACCGGGCCGAAACCGAGTATGGTTGGATAGAACCAGTTTCATCGCGCTTAGCCGGTAATCCGGACGGTCTCAGTTGGGTACGGCGTTTTTGGGAAAAGCCCACATGGGAAATAGCGCATAACTTGATGCATCACGGATGCTTGTGGAATAGCTTTGTCATGGTTGGCAACGTAACAGCTTTTCTGAAAATGATTCAACAAGCGTTGCCCGAGTTCTTTAGGCGTTTTCGATCGATCGAGTTGTTCCTGAACACGCCCGATGAAGCAAAGGTAGTCAGTGAACTTTACTCTCAGTTACCGGACGTAAACTTCTCGCAGCACGTGTTGGGTAAGCGTCCCCCGAATCTTGCGGTGTTGGCCGTTTCAGGACTGAGTTGGCGCGACCTGGGTAGACCACACAGAGTCTTGTCTACGCTGGCAGCAATCGGCAATAGACGATACACACAGTCGACCGCAACTTCCACAGCCGTCTGTTAGAGGTATCGAGGACGCGATCAATGATCTTTCGACTGCAAGAAAAAGAAGTTAGAGGAACGTCCGCGGTCGATGTTGTGCGAGCGCTTGAACGCGAGGACAAGGAGTATCGTCATTGCGGAGGACCAATTCGTCAGTATCTAAGCTGGTCATTAAATCGACTCGGAGGTAGCGTGCCGGCGAGAGATCTCGACCCAAGTGACCGGTTAGAGGACGAAGCATTGGCACTCGACTATCTGCTTCTGCTTGACGAATACGGTGTAGGTAAGATGATTAGTCCAACTGATTAAGCCAAAGGAGTAATGCCATGGATGCTCAACCTCAATCGAGCTTTTTCGACAATGTTTCGATCTATTTTGATCAGGCAGCGTCGTTTACAGAATACCCAAAAGGTCTTTTAGATCAGATTAAGGTCTGTAACAGTGTTTATTCCTTTAAGTTTCCTGTGCGCACCAGCAGCGGCTACGAAGTCATTTCAGGCTGGCGCGCACAGCACAGTCACCACAAGTTGCCTGTGAAAGGAGGAATCAGATACTCCGACGACGCGAATGAAGATGAAGTGAAGGCTTTGGCCGCGCTGATGACCTACAAATGCGCCGTAATGGACGTGCCCTTCGGTGGAGCAAAAGGCGCCGTCAAGATCAATCCAAAGAACTACACGGTCCAAGAGTTGGAGCAGATCACACGTCGATATACGTCAGAGCTGATCAAGAAAAACTTCATTGGGCCCGGAGTGGACGTGCCCGCCCCGGACTATGGAACCGGCCAGCGTGAAATGTCCTGGATAGTGGACACGTATTCTGCCTTTCACCCAGGACAGATTGATGCACTTGCTTGCGTCACTGGAAAACCTGTCTCCCAGGGTGGAGTCAGGGGAAGACTCGAAGCCACTGGGCGCGGAGTGTTCTTCGGCCTACGAGAAGTTTGTAGTCACGCGGATGACATGAGAGAAGTCGGTCTCGAAAAGGGTCTCGAGGGTAAGCGTATCGTAGTGCAGGGACTGGGCAACGTTGGCTATAACGCAGCTCGGTTCTGTCAACAAGGCGGAGGCGTCATCATTGCGCTCGCCGAATACGAAGGCGCCATCTATAACGCAAATGGGCTCGACCTTGAGGCAGTGATGAAACACCGGAAGGAAGCCGGGTCGCTTCTGGACTTTCCGGGCGCAACCAATCTCAACAGTCGAGAGGAAGCACTGGAACTTGAATGCGACATTCTGATTCCCGCTGCGCTCGAGAACCAGATTACAGAAGCAAACGCAGGACGAGTGAGGGCCAGGATTCTTGCCGAAGCGGCTAATGGACCAACCACTGCGGCAGCGGCCGAGATCCTACGCAGCAAAGGTGTACTAATCATTCCTGACATTTATTTGAACGCAGGCGGGGTCACGGTTTCATATTTCGAGTGGCTGAAGAATCTGTCGCACGTTCGGTTCGGCAGGATGGGCAAGCGATTTGAACAAACCAGCTTTGAGAACCTGCTGCGCGTCGTTGAAGAGAGTACCGGCCGACGACTGTCGGATGCAGAAAGAAAGGGAGTGGCCCGCGGCGCGGATGAGGTCGATCTGGTTAACTCCGGTCTGGAGGAGTCGATGGCGATTGCCTACAACCAGATTCGTGAGGTATGGAAGTCAGATTCCCGGATTCCAGGTCTCAGGACCGCAGCCTTTATCAGCGCCATTAACAAGATAGCTGTCTGTTATGCAGAGCTTGGTATTTTCCCCTAAAGGTTGTGCCGGACAAGCGCAAGAAAGAATCAATTGAAGTAAAGGAAGTAACATGGAAGGCTTAGAGTTCGTTCAAGACACAACATTATCGGATAACGGCATCTATGAAGTTAGCGAAGCGGAGATGCCGACGTCCGGCGATCCCAATTACGCGCGACTTCAGGACGATCTAACTACTGAGCGTGAACGGCACCTTAGGTTGTTGGCCGAATTTGATAACTACCGTCGACGCACGAAACAGGAACGTGCGCTTGCCGAAGAAACGGGTAAACGCGAAGTTTTGCTTGCGCTGCTTGACGTAAAGGACGACATCGATCGGGCGCTTTTGCATATCCGCGAAACATCAGATGCGGTCGCCGACGGTCTCCGCTTGATCCAACAGCGATTCGACAATCTGCTTGAAGCGCACGGAGTCGCAGCATTTGAAAGTGAAGGCGAAGTATTCGATCCGGAAATTCA
>DASVGE010000278.1:0-15880 GCA_036379695.1 Pyrinomonadaceae bacterium
TTCCGTGAATTCATAATCTCCGCTCACGTAGTCCAGCTCTCCCGATCGCGCGACCTCTACCTTTATGGTCCTCCAGCCGCCACCAAAAGAGGGTGAGCCAAGCATCGTTTTCCAGAGTCCACGGATCGCTTCCTTACCAGCCAACGTCGGAATGTTCGGAAGCATCACCACCGCATCATCAGAATAGTAGGAGACTGTTTTCTCAACGTCCTTTGCTGCGATGGCCCTGGACCATTCCTCATCCAACTTCCTTAAGGCAGCTTCATCGGCACGCGTGTCGGACGTCTGACATGCAGTTGAAATCGATAGCAATAAGAGACAAAGGAAAAATCGTTTTTTCATCAGCGTTCATCCGTGGCTTAAGTTTAACCACCGGCAATGGCGCCGATGATGTAGAACGGCTCCGCTCCCGATGCGATTGGCTGCGGCAGCGGAGCGTCCGCTGAATCGTGCGTCACGTCCTCACCGCAGGCAAAGAATCTCAGCAGCGGCCGGCGCTCTCCTGCAACGTGGTCGCGAATCGTTCCACGCAGCATCGGATAACGCGCTTCCAGTGCATCGAGGATCGAGCGTCGTGTCACCTCGCCGTCAACCTCGAGCAGTACATCTCCCGTGACGCCCGCAAGCGATCGCAAGTGTGCCGGCAGAACGACCACAATCATTTCAGCGTCTGGACCTCCACTGAAAGCACCGGCGGAAGATCTCGCACAATCGGCGCCCACGTATCTCCGGCGTCAGCCGATCCGTATACCTGCCCGCCCGTAGTGCCAAAGTAGACGCCACACGAATCGAGCGAGTCGACGGCCATCGCGTCGCGCAGAATGTTGACGTAACAGTTCTCTTGCGGCAAACCGTTCGTCAGCGCTTCCCATTCGTTGCCGCCCGTGCGACTACGGTAGACACGCAGCTTGCCATCCGGCGGATAGTGCTCGCTGTCGCTCTTGATCGGCACGACGTAAATCGTCTCCGGCTCGTGCGCGTGAACGTCGATCACAAATCCAAAGTCCGTAGGCAGGTTTCCACTAACCTCGTGCCACGAATCGCCCGCGTCGTTACTGCGCATCACGTCCCAATGTTTTTGCATGTACAGCACGTTTCCATTCGAAGGATGCATCGCGATGTGATGAACGCAGTGGCCCACTTCAGCGGTCGGGTCCGGAATGTATTCCGAGCGCAGTCCCTGATTGATCGGTTTCCACGTCGTGCCGCCGTCGTCAGTGCGAAACGCACCCGCGGCGGAGATAGCAACAACGATTCGGTCGCGGTTGCCAGGATCCAAAAGAATCGTGTGCAGACACATGCCGCCGGCGCCGGGCTGCCACTGAGATCCGGTCCCATGGCCGCGTAAACCCGGAAGCTCGTGCCAGGTCTGACCGCCGTCGGTCGAGCGAAACAGCGCGGCATCTTCAATACCGGCATAGACGGTGTCAGGATTATCGAGTGAAGGTTCAAGGTGCCAGACGCGTTTGAACTCCCACGGCTTTGCAGTGCCGTCGTAATGCTGATGCGTGGTGAGCTGTTTGCCGGTTTCTTCGGACGTGTCGTAAACAAACTTGTTGCTCTCGCCCATCGGCATGCCTTCGGGCGACATGACGGGCGCGCCGGTTGGCGTTCCTGGTTGGAACCACGTTTTGCCACCGTCGTCCGAACGTTGAATGATCTGTCCAAACCAGCCGCTGGTTTGCGACGCGTAAATGCGGTTCGGATCCACAGCCGAACCCTTCATGTGATAGATCTCCCATCCGGCAAAATGGGGGCCACTAACGTCCCACTTTTCTCGTTTTCCATCTGAAGTCAGAATAAATGCGCCTTTACGGGTGCCTACGAGTACTCGTACGTTGCTCATGTTTGGTTTTCATCTCCTTTTTATAGCAAGTCGAATAAAGACCAGCGGATTCGACAACACTACGAATTTTTTTAGCCACGGATAACACGGATAACCCAGATAATCAAACCGACCCGAAAGAGCGTCAGTTACGTATAATGCCAGTATCTAACTTAGCAAAGGAGTACCGAGGTGTCAGTTACAGAAATAGCCCCCGACTGTTACCGCATATCAACTTACTTTCCTGAAATCGAGCTACAGTTCAATCAGTTTTTGATCAAAGACGAGGAACCGTTGTTGTTTCACACCGGAATGAAAGCGCTGTTTCCGGTGGTGCGCGAGGCGGTTGCGACCATCATCGATCCGTCCACGATCCGTTGGATCGGCTTCAGTCATTTCGAGGCGGACGAGTGTGGTGCGCTCAACGAGTGGCTGCAAATCGCGCCCGCGGCTCAGCCAGTGTGCAGCGTAGTTGGCGCACTCGTCAGCGTCAACGATTTCGCAATTCGTCAAGCGCAGGGAATGCTTGACGGCCAGGTTTTCAGTACCGGTCAGTATCGATATCGTTTTATTCAAACTCCACATGTGCCGCATTGTTGGGAGGCGGGTCTGCTGTTCGAGGAAACGAAAGGAACTTTGCTTTGCTCGGATCTTTTTCACCAGAATGGCGACGTCGAACCTTTAACCGAGTCGGATGTTATCGAGCGCGCACGAAAGACACTGATTGATTACCAGGCCAGTCCGTTGGCGAATTACATGCCGTACACAAAGCACACCGACGGTATCCTGCAAAAGCTTGCGGCACTCAATCCGCGAACGGTAGTGCCAATGCACGGTTCGGCCTATGCAGGCGATGGGGCGCAGGCGATACGCGATCTCGCAGTCGTCATGCGTGAGGTTTTAGGCTGACCGACCATGCCGCCGCGAATTATTCAGGTAAAAGTTAAACCCAACTCAAGGGCGAGCCTGCTCGAGCAGAAGGAAGATGGAACGTGGCTCGCCCAAATCAAGTCACCACCGGTGGAAGGCAAGGCAAATGAAGAACTGCTCGCACTGGTTTCCAGGCACTTCAAACTTCCCAAATCCCATGTGTCGATCAAATCCGGCGGCTCGAGTCGCACCAAGCTAGTTCAAATCCGCGCAGATCGAGATTAAAATGATGCGTCTAACCCGTGGCCTAAATTAAGGAGAACCCCAATGCTAAAAACGACAATTTCCCGTTTGGCACTACTCTGCGTGCTCGCACTTTCCGGCGCAACGATTTGCTTCGCACAACCGGAACAACCTGACCTCACCATCGACGCCGCAACGCGAACACAGGTAATCGATACAATCCTCAAACGCCTTAATGATTCGTATGTGTTTCCCGAAGTTGCGAAGAAGATGGAGCAATCAATTCGCGAACGCGTCGAGAAAAAGGAATACGAGCAGATCACAAGCTCCAAAGAATTTGCGAAGAAGTTGACGGATGATCTGCAAGCTGTCAGCAAAGACAAGCATCTCCGCGTGCGTTATTCGCATCAGGTGATTCCGGAGCGTGGGCCACGTCGCGAACCGACTGCGGAAGAGCGCGAACAACGGCGGCACGAGTTGAGGTGGATGAATTACGGTTTCGGTAAAGTCGAACGCCTCCGAGGCAACATCGGATATCTTGAATTCTTCAATTTTACGGATGAAGAGCTCGGCGCTGACACAGTTGCAGCGGCGATGAACTTTATCAACGGCACTGACGCGCTGATCATCGACATGAGAAATAACGGTGGTGGAAATCCGGCGATGGTGGCGCTCGTTTGTTCTTACTTGTTTGGTCCCGAACCGGTTCATCTGAACGATCTCTACTGGCGCGAAGGTAATCGCACGGACGAGTTCTGGACCAAAAAGGAAGTCGCGGGCAAGCGTTACCTGAACAAAGACGTGTATGTGCTTACCAGCAAACGTACATTCTCGGGCGCTGAAGAATTCACTTACAACCTGAAGAACCTCAAGCGCGCCACGATCATCGGCGAGACGACGGGCGGTGGCGCACATCCCGGCGGCGGTTACCGCATCAGCGAGCACTTCCAAATGTTTGTGCCAACCGGACGCGCAATCAGCCCCATCACAAAAACAAATTGGGAAGGCACCGGCGTAACACCTGACATCAGCGTCCCGGCGGACCATGCATTGCTCGTAGCGCGCCTGATGGCCATGAAAAAATCCCTCACCACGCTAACAAATCCGGACTTCAAAGCCGGTGTGGAAGACGAGATTCAGAAACTGGAAAAAGAACTGGCTGCGTTGAAATCGAAAAGCTAACTGAGCCACAGATGAACACGGATTTCATACACAGATTAAAACAAAATCCGTGTATGAAATCCGTGTAAATCCGTGGCTAATATTCTTGAGATCATGAAACACCTAACCATTGCCCTTCTGTTTCTTTTACTTCCCTTAACAATCAACGCGCAGAATTGGCCCTCGTTTCGGGGGCCAAATGCGTCGGGAGTTGCTGAGGGGGCGAAGCCGCCGATCACGTGGGACGTGGAGAAAGCTCAGAATGTGCTGTGGCGAACCGCGATTCCGGGTTTATCGCATGCGAGTCCGATTGTCTGGGATAACCACATCTTTGTGATCACTGCGATTAGCAGCGATTCGAAGGCAGGCTTCCAGGCGAAGGATCGAGGTATCGGCCTCGCAACCGACGACGCCAGGCACACCTGGATGATCTACGCCTTAGACAAACGCAACGGAAAGATACTTTGGAGCGACAAACCGTATGAAGGTGTTCCGCGAGCGAAGCGACACGTCAAAGCAACGCAAGCTAACTCCACTCCAGTAACGGACGGCCGCTACGTCGCCGCATTGTTCGGTTCCGAAGGTCTCGCAGCTTACGACATGAAGGGCAAGTTGCTTTGGAAGCAGGATCTCGGCGTTCTGAATCCGGGACTATGGGACGACAAAGAATCCTCGTGGGGACACTCCAGTAGTCCAATCATTTATCGTGACCTCGTGATCGTCCAGGCGGACGGTCACAAGCAATCGTTCATCGCCGCGTTCAATCTGAAAGACGGCAAACAGGCCTGGCGTGTCGAACGTAACGAGATCACATCATGGACCACGCCCACAATCTATCAGGGCAAGGATCGCGCGGAACTGATCGCCAACGGCGGGCGCTTCATTCGCGGCTACGATCCACTGACGGGCAGGGAGCTTTGGCGCTTTGCGGATAGCGATACGCAAGTGAAGATGCAGGCGCCACTCATCGCGCACGATCTGATTTACATCACCGGCGGCTATCCACCCGGACGCGCGATGTACGCGTTTCGTCCCGGCGCCGCCGGCGACATCTCACTCAAGCCCGGCGAAGAGAAGAACCCGTTTCTTGCGTGGACCGCCAGCAAGGGCAGTCCTTACACACCAACGCCCATTATCTACGGAGATCAGCTTTACGTAATTGCCGACAACGGCGTGCTCAGCTCCTACGACGCAAAAACGGGGACGCTCATCTATCAACAGAGACTCCCGAGTACGTTTAGTGCATCGCCGGTTGCCGCTGATGGACGACTGTATCTGGCGAGCGAAGACGGTGATGTTTTTGTAGTCAAAGCCGGCAGGCAATACCAGCTGTTGTCGCGGAACACGATGGGCCAACCGCTGATGGCCACGCCCGCGCTGTCGCAAGGGATGCTGATCGTGCGTGGCGAGAATGCGATTTACGCACTCGGCGGATCCTAGCCGCAGATAAACGCGGATGAAGAACGGATTTAGTTTGTACTGAATAATGATTCAAGTTCTTTGGACGCCTTTTCGACAGTGCGTTTGGCGTCTTCGACTGTCCTTGCGGCTTGAGCTGCTTCGGCTTTAGCGTCCCTGAATTGCTCCTCCGCTTCGCGTAACCGCTTGTCCGCTCGCTTCGCCTCTGTGTGGGCGTCAGCCAGCGACTTCTTCGCAGCCTGAAGTGAACTTTTCGCGGCAGCTATTTTTGCCTGCCGCGTTTCTTCTTCGCGAGCTTTTTGTAAGGCTGTGACGCGCGCCGGTTCCCTGGTTGGTTTCAGCGCGCCGGCGCTGAGGCTGAAGGCGGTAAGAGTTTCAAAACCCGGTGGGTCCACGTCCTGGGTAAGACGTCCGAGAGTTGGAGCATCTGAAAGAGCAGACAACGCTTCGAGCGTTGTAGTAACGCGACGAATCATATCCGGCGTCGGATTGTGACCCGCATCGTGCAGCAGTGAAGTCGCGAGATCTGACAGGTGTAAGAGCGCTTCTTGTCGCGCACTGAGCGCCCCACGCACGTCCGTGACCTTGCCACGCAAGCGCTGACCTGCCGCCAGCAACTTGTCGAACGCCGCGCGATGCTTCCAGTAGAGTTGGTTGACGGTCCACGCCGAGACTGACGGCTTGGCGAGTGTCTTAACGAGGTTTGCGTCGTTAGCCTGCCCGCTCTTCTTCAGACGCGTGGCGAGCTCATTCCGCGCCCCGATAAACTCCGCCAACGGCAGCTTGAACAACTCATCAATATCATCCTTGAGCTTTCGCTTCGCGCCAAAGTCATCTCCGGTCCGCTTGCCACTGTTTTTCACGATTGCCGTAGTTTATACTAGCTGTCGTCCCTGGCCCATCTCTGACCGTTAACGGCCACTTCAATGAACCGAACCCCCACACTCCCAAGCTTAATCGCACTCGCCGCAGTCGCTTGTTTTATTACAACCGTTGGCTCCCAACGCGTCGCAGCACAGGCCACGTCGTTTACGGTTTCCGGAACCGTCACAAACGCAAGCGGCCAGGGAATCGCGGACGTGACGATGATCCTGGTAAGCGATGTCGCAGGAACGCAGATCGCCTTTACGAATCAAAGTGGTAACTACGTGTTTAATCACGCGGGTGGAGTGAGCCACAGCCTGCGGATTATTCCGTCAAAGTCAGGTTGGGTTTTCAATCCGTTGATGACGATCTTCGTCTCCACCAGCGCTCTAAACTTCGATATTTCACAATCGTTCGTGGGCACACAACTTCCGATAGTGTTGCCCGTGAATATGCCCGTTCTGCTGACGCAACCAAATTCGCAGCGCGCTCTCGCACTGGATTCTGTCATGCAAACCAGCGACCCGTTCGGCGTTGGCAACGATTACAATTTCAGCACGGACCACCGCAGCCGGATTTCGTTGTTTGCAGTGAATGTAGCGCTTAATCCGGGTGAGAACCCCGCTTCAGCCATCGAGGCTCAGGCCGAAACTCCAGCCGGACAGATCTTCCCCCTCACTGTCGAGCATTTTGGTACGGTGCCAAACTTCACCTGGCTCAAGCAGGTCATCGTGAAGTTGCCGGTCGAGATAGCCAACAGCAACGAGGTGCGCGTGAGCCTCAGGGTGCAGGGCATCGACGGAAACAAAGTGATTGTGAAAGTAAAGCCCTGATGTTCTCACGATTGATAATTGAGACAGTAAACGTTTCCTGCCTGATCTCCTGCAAGGATTGACTCACCGTCCGGTGCGATCGTTACACAGGAAAGCATCCCGTCAAGAGTTGCGAAAGCAAGACGTTTCCCTGAATTCAAATCCCAGACTCGCAGTGTGTAGTCATCTGCAATTGAGAATAGGCTGTGACCATCGGAGCTGATTTTGATGTGCTTCGGAGCGGGTCCATCAATTTCGAATTGGTTTAACTCTTCACCAGAATCGAAATCCCAAACCTGAAGCACAAACCTCTGTGACTCGCCGGTTCCCTGATGGAGGGCAGCCACAAGGCGGTTGCCGTCCGGCGTGATCGCCATCGTCAACAATGCACCTTGATACTTGAGTAAGTGTTTTACTTCTCTGGTGCGCCAGTTCTGGACTCGGATATCAGGGATGGTCCAGGGGTAAACGATGTGCTGCTCGTCCGGCGTTAAAAGTAGAGGGAAGATACGCACACGGTCGTGGCCGGCAAGAGTCGTAGCTGTAACTCCTGCTGCCCAAAGATCCCAGCCCTGGAGTGTTTTATTGCTATCCCAACCGGAAGAGATTGCGTAGCTGGCGCTTGAAGTCATTACCACAGCCTCGAGCGGTTTGTGAGTATCCCATAGATCGAAAATCTTTCCCGGCTCCCAGCCCAGGCGCCAGTAGTCGAGGCAATTATCCCGAATGCTGATCGCGTACAAACCACTGGGCGTGATTTGAACGCCGGTCATACGAGTGTTTGTGGGGATGACTTGTGTACACGCGCCATCGTGAATGTCCCATTTCAGGAACAGACCATCCGTCGATACGGAAAAAGCATGCTTACCATCGTCGATGAAGGAAACGGCATCCACGGGACTGGAGTGGCCTTCTGCTGTTTCGTGCATGATGCCGCAGTGCGAGAGGTTCCAGAGTTTGAGAGTTTGATCTTCTGAGGACGAGACAATGAGTTGTCCGTCAGCAGTGCTTGCAATACCCAAAACTTCTCGCGAGTGACCGGCAAACACATAAACCGGCTGCCACACAGTTTTGTCGATTTCAAGATCCCAGACCTTTATGGTGCCATCATAGGAACCGGAGATCAGCCGACGGCCATCGGCAGTGATCTGCAAACTGCTGATCACACTATCGTGAGCGTTGAATCGGTTTACTTGTTGCCCACGGTTCAGATCCCAGATGGAAATGCCGCCCCCGTCATCACCGCAGATCACATAACGCCCATCGGGTGTGATGGCGAAGGCGTATACTGCTCCCTCCTCGTTATCCAGAACAGCAAGACGGCGGCCGGTTTCGGCGTCCCAGATTTCGATGTCGTACGATGAACTGCCACACAATACTTTGCTTCCATCCGGCGTCGCTGCCAGCGCGCGTACATTGCCGCTGGTTTTCCAACTACTCACCATCTTTCCTGTATGCAGATCCCAGACAAAGTGTTCGCTGAAACAAGCGGCAATCACCCGATCGGTATTCGGTGTAATCAAAAGACGAAGAGGCCAGTTCTGCGTTTCCGTATCGATCCGCCGTAACTCACTCCACGTGTTTGTGTCCCAGATCTTGATCTCCGAATTACTCAAGCCAGCCGAGCCTAAATCGGGTTTTGAACCAGTAGCCACGTATCTGCCGTCAGCACTCAAGGCAATGGTGCCCACCTTCACTCCAGCTTCGTGCGCGGTAACAGATCGCACGAGCTGTCCGGTGATTAAGTCCCAAACCTTAATCGTGCCATCGTCTGACGCGGAAGCGATCAAGCGCTCGCCGGAAAGAAGCACCACGCCATTCACCGCATCCTGATGACCACTGAACGTGCGTTCTAAATAAGGAGACTCGCGCGTCGCGCGCCAGCACAGTCGTAAGTAAGGCGTATTCAGTTCCGCCAACCGCAACGAAGCCGCTTCCGCAAGTTGATCCAGCCCGAGCGTTAACGCGCGGTTGTGAATTTGCTGAATGAAAATCGAGACGAATTTTTTGGCATCCAGGTCACGCAGACTGTGGATCTCACGTTGTATGAGTCGAAGCAAAAGCGACAGGCGAATGTTAAGCGTGCGAGTCTCTTCATTTTGCTCACTGATTTCGGTGACCAGGTTGTAACCTTTAGTCAGGTCATCCTGTATTGCGTCAACCCCGCGACTCACTGCCTGTTGCTCTAATGTCGCCAGCTCTTCATAGGCTCCGACAAGGTTGGCAAGACAGTGCCGGCGAAAAGCATTCAAGTCGTCTTTGAGCTGTTGTCTCGCAAAGGCGCAAACCAGGGGATGTAAGCGCACATGATCGCTTTGCGCCTCCTTAATCAGCGACGCCGTTTTTAATTCTTCGACGGCATCAGGCAAGGGCGAACCAAAAAAACTATCACTCGGACGATGCAGGCCGGATAACAGTGCCAGACGTGCAATCGGAATTGACGACGCTTCAGTTGAGAGCCCCGCTACTTTCAAAAGCAGACGCGACTCAGTTCTTTCCAGCTCCTCCCACTGGCTCTTAAGAGTTGCCGTTACAGCGAGTTCATGTCGCGTTGCGGAATCGTCTACCGAAAGACCCCGCTCGGTATCGAGTAGCGGCAGCGCGCCCAGCCGCAGCAGTTCCTGTTTATAGAGCGCGAGCGGTTGATCCGGGCGTTGGCCCAGGTGTGCTCCTGCTATCTCGAGCGCGAGCGGTAGATTCCCCAACATCGCGCAGATAGCAAGTGCAACCTCATGTTCCGGGTGCGAAGGATCCAGGGCACGCTGACGGCTTGGCTTCCGCAGCAGCAACCTCAAGGCATCCTCGTCCTGCAGTTCTCCAAGCACAACCGGTTGGAAGCGCTCAGGGTCGGATCGACGAGCCGTAATCAGCATGCGACAAGGCAGTGATGCTGGAATCAAATCGCCGCCAACAATTTGTGTGAGCTCTTCTGGTTTACTGAGATTATCGATGATGACCAATGCATTCGACCGGCTGCGCAGTTCCTTTGCGGCCGCACTGATTTGTTCGTCCAGCGCTGCTTCGGCCGTCTCGGGGCAGAGCTTTTTGCCGATGAGTGCGAAGCCCTGGCCGAGTGGTTCAACTCCATTTATCCAATACACACCATCGGGATTGTCTTGCGCGTGTTTATAAGCGTATTCGACTGCGATCTGTGTTTTTCCAATACCACCCATCCCGCTGAGTCCGACAGGATGAGGTATCCCGCATTCAGGTTCCATCAAAAGACGATGAAGCTGGTCCAATTCAGTGGAGCGGCCCACGAAATATCTGTTTTGAAGCACCGGAACATTGAAGAAGAAATGAGTCTTCCTTAGAACACGAATACCACGATTGGCGAGTTGGGCGACTAGATCGTCGTAGTTATATTGAACTCTGTTTCGCGCGCCCTTTCCTGTGAGCGTCATCAACGCGTCGAAAACATTTGCAGGGTTGCTGACGATCGTTTTCAGCTTGGTTCGAACTTCCCTTTCGAAATAGGGAGTCTCTCGCGGATCGTCGTCGAAGCTGTTTAGCCAAACGTGTATCGATCTGCAAAATTGAAATAAGTTTTCTGTGTCGGGATTGAAAGTAGCGATACTGAGAGCGGCTTTGATGTCGTCCAGAATTGCGTCGTGGCTTTTATTCAACCGTTGCAGCCATTCCTCTGACGTTAATGACTTCCGGCTACGATCCAATAGCGTCTTAAGTTGATCTAGTTTATCTGTCCACTGTGCAGCCAGCGTGATGTAGTTGCCCGGACCAGTCTTAAAGGCCGGCTCGTTGTACTGTTCATAGAAATGCTTCCAGAGCGTGTTCCACGGATCGCCTTTGAAGGAAATACTAAGTTTGGCCTGGATATACTCCACGCGATTGTTCGCGTATGTGACGACGGTGTCGTCAACCTTGGCGAATGCTTCGGACCGCACGGAGATGATTCTGCCCTCTGAGACACCTTCCGCGTCCGCTTCTTCCTGCGCCAGCATCTTTGCAAGCCGCAAAGTAGTGATGCAGTTTTGAAAATAGATGCCAGCTTGAGTTGTCGGGCCTCCGCGCTCTGGATTCACTGACATAAGCTTATCTGCCCAGGATTATGAGGTGAGGAATCTTCGATCTTTATCAATTGTGCGTCAAGCATTTTCCATTCTTTCGTAGCCCTCTCTTAAACAAGACTGCGTATACATCTCCCGATTTTCCGAGATCAAAATTTAAGTTCTCAAACCTCTATCCGAATTCGCCAACACGTCCACAACACGCAGTGAAACTCACCTCGCGATTTCAAAACCAGTTTTTCTGGTGCACGGAGTTGGCACGTTCTTTGCGCCTTCGAATCAGTGCGGTCTCCCCCTGGTTCGCCTAAGCCAGTCAGAAGAATAAACACGCTGGTCCAACAATTCACTAATTCGGATGTTTCGCTCACACAGAAAATCATGGAGATAATATGCTGAACAAACTACTCGTAGCGTTCGCGATTACGCTACTTCATGCCTCTGCAATCTTTGCACAAAACACGACGGGGAAAATTGTCGGCACAGTCTCTGCCGCGGACGGAGCGGTAGCAGGCGCCACCATCACCGTTACCGACGATCAGACCGGAAAAGAAAGAACAGTTAACTCAAACAGTGATGGCGCATACGAAGTTCCACAACTCGAATTCGGCAGCTATTCAGTAAGGATTGCCGCAAACGGCTTCAAAACATTTGTCGCAACCAAAGTAAAGATTGATGCCGGACGCGAGTACCAGTTAAATGCGCAACTCGAGATCGGTCAAATCGTCGAACAAGTAGTGGTAACCGCGGGCGCTGAACCAATCAACGCTTCTAATGCCGAGCTCAGTATGACCATCAGCCGCGAGCAGATCCGCGAGCTCCCTTTGAACGGACGAAATCCACTGGCTTTAGTCAGTCTAACGCCCGGCGCTGGTCCAACGACGAACTCGATCAACGGGCAACGGTCGTCATCGACGTCGATCACTCGCGACGGTCTCAACGTGCAGGACAACTTCATTCGTACCAATGCGTTTGTAGACGACCGTCCCACAGTTGACGACATCGCGGAGTTTACGATCACCACGCAAAATGCCGGCGCCGAACAAGGCGGTGGCGCCTCGCTCATCCAACTGGTGACGCCGCGCGGTGGTTCAGAGTTTCACGGCAACTTGTACGAATTCAATCGCAATTCAAAGTTCACGGCTAATTCGTTTTTCAACAACGCCACGCCCAATGCGCAGGGAAATGCGATTCCAAAAGCATTTCTGAACAGGAACGAGTTCGGCGGCAGTATCAGTGGTCCATCGCCGATTTTCAGGTTCGGCGAAGGTGGCCCGTCGCTGGTTAAGAACAAGGCATTCTTCTTTTTCAACTACGAAGGCTTCCGGCTGGCCCAACAGGTGAGTGCCGCTGCGAACACACTGCTGCCACAAGCACGAACCGGAAACTTCACATTCATCGACACCGTCACCGGCCAGACGCGGACGGTCAACGTCTTAACCGGGGCGGGCTTTGCAAGTCCGTTGACAGCCGGTCAAGGCGGAGTGCTCAGCGTTGACCCGATCATTCAATCGCGAATATTGAACAACCTGCCGGCCAGTGGGAATGGGATAACGACCGGGATCAATCTAACGCAGGTGGTCAATTTCAACCGCTCCAACCCGGTCACGCGCAATCAATGGGTGGCCCGCTATGACGTTGAAGCAAACGAGCGGCATTCATTTAATGTCGTCTACAAACGCAAGACTGAAACGAATTCGCGAGTGGATATTGCTTCGGGATTCTCGGTCGTTCCGTTTGTCAATCAGATCGATCCGACACACTTCCTGAGCGCCTCTTACCAGTGGATCGGTTCAGCTAATTTCTCAAATGAAGTTCGCGGTGGCTTCCAGTACACCAATCCGTTCTTTAACGAAAGCCACATCCCGCCGGATTACTTTATTGGTGGCCTGCCACTGTCAATCACTCATCCCGAGGGTACTTTCACGGACCAGGGACGTGACACCAAGTATCACAACATCCAGGACAACGCCGTTTTTTCAACCGGCAATCACTCGTTCCGTTTTGGCGGCCAGATCGAATTTCAAAAACTCACCTCGGTCGCGAATTTCGGCGTGCTTCCGACGTACAACATTTCAACGACCGCGAACGCGAATACGCCGGGTCTGACAGCCAACCAAATCGGAGGCATCAACACCACCGATCTCGCGCGCGCCAACGCTTTGCGGTATCTGCTCGGCGGCATCATCGGCACCGCCACTCAGACGTTCAACCTGATCGATCCGCAAACCGGTTATGCTTCGACGTCTGACATTCAGCCGTTGGATTACAAGATCTACTCGGCGTACTTCTCCGATCAATGGAGAGTGAGACCGAACTTCACTCTGAATCTCGGCCTGAGATATGAGTATTACACTCCCTTGCACAGCCCCATTGGTAACTACCTGGAACCCGTCGTCCGCAATGGCGATCTGGTTGCGAGCATCCTCGATCCGAACGGTGAGTTGGACATCATCGGGGGTAACTCCGGACGAGCAGGTACGTTTACCAAACCCGACCGCGACAACTTTGGACCAAACGTGAGTTTTGCTTACTCGCCCAGGGTCGAGAATGGATTCCTGTCACGCATTCTCAACGACGGCTTCGTCCTGCGCGGCGGAGTTCGCGTTAACTACGTCAACGACGAATACGTCAAATCAACCAGCACACTGCTGAGCGGTAACCCTGGATTGCGTTCGTTTACCAGCAGCACGGTTAACGGTTCCGGCACTTTCAGAGCGGCTTTATCACCGCGCGGCATCTTTGGTCCCATCCCGACATTTGCAGTGCCGCCGTTCACGCCTCCGCCGCTCTCGTTCGAGCAAAACAATATCAATCAGGCAGGAGCACAGATGTTCGGAGTTGATCCGAATCTACAGGTGCAGAGAGTTTATGAATACAATTTCGGTATTCAACGGAATATCGGATTCAATACTGTCCTGGAAGTCAGGTATGTCGGCGGTCGCAGCAACGATTTGATCCAGACAACTACCTTCAACCAGCTCGACATTCGCTCGACCGGCTTCTTGTCAGACTTCCAGAAAGCGCAGCAGAACTGCAGGCTGCAAGGTGCGACACGTCCAGGCGGAGCAACGGCGTTCGATCCGATGTTCCTCTGTACTGATGCGCGATTTAATCCTGCGATTTCGGGAAGTCAGCCGTTGAACGTCTTCGCTGGTCTGGTCAATGGTGGTTTCCTGAACGATGTCGGAACGATTCTTCCGTTGATCCAGGCGGGTAGAGTCGGATCGCTGGCGCAGTTTTATTTCCTGAATGGTTTGAATGGCAGCGTCCCGATCGTCACCAATCCGAACCTCTTCATCGACGAGATACTGACCAACTCCGGGCGCTTCCGTTATAACGGGCTGCAGGCTGAGGTTCGTCGCCGCTTTGCCAACGGGATTGCGGTGCAGGCGAATTACACTTTCCAGAAGACGCTGACGGACATCCCGTTTGAGGATCAAAACCGCCAGGGTGAGATACAGGACAATAACAATCCCAACCTCAACTATTCGCGTCCCGATTACGATCGAACTCATACGTTCAACTTCAATGCGATTTATGAGTTGCCGTTTGGACGCGGAAAGCGATTCCTGAATGATCTCGGTTGGGCCGACCGGGTTGTTGGCGGCTGGCAGTTTACGTCGGTTCTGAACTGGGTGTCGGGTCCGCCGATTGGAGTCGTCGATCCACGTTCGACGTCGACGATCACTTTCCAATCGGGACGACAAACCGCGACCACTTCTTTGAGCGTACCGGAACTGAAGAAGTTAACGGGAACGTTCAACACACCAAACGGGATCTACTTCTTCGATCCGAAGATCCTGTGTGCGACAGCAACTTCGCCGGGGCGGCCGACGTTGAGTTGTTTCGACTTGTGGCAACCGCTGCCGGCTGGTTACACGCTCGCGAGTGTCAGAGCAACAAGCCCGTTGGGCCAGGCTCCGTTTCCCGGACAGGTGTTCTTCTTCAACGAAGCAGGATCGACCGGGAACATGCAGCGAAACGCTCTGAACGGCATGCCGTATTTCAACTGGGATGCTGGTCTAAGCAAGAACATTCGGCTGGGTGAATCACGCCGGCTGCAGATTCGAGTGGAGGCCTTCAACGTGTTGAATAACCAGGTACCGTTCTTCGGAACGCTATCAGCGTACGGTAACGCCAATAATCCGGCGCGACTGGACGTCAACAGCAATAACTTCGGACGTGTCACGCAGATCTACAACACGCCGCGAATTATCCAGTTCGGCGCCCGGTTCGACTTCTAATCTCACGACTGCCCCCTCCTCCCCGCGCAAGGCGCAAAGCGGCCTTCAAGCCCTTTGCGCCTTTGCTCATTTTCCTCATAAGTCAGAATCTTCCTTGGACGAGGTCAGTACCACCTCGCAGTAGCGGGTGGATCTTGGAGGAAGTCAGTACCACCTCGCGGTAGCGGGTGGATCTTGGAGGAAGTCAGTACCACCTCGCGGTAGCGGGTGGATCTTGGAGGAAGTCAGTACCACCTTGCGGTAGCGGGTGGATCTTGGAGGAAGTCAGTACCACCTCGCGGTAGCGGGTGGGTCAACCTTCCAGACTCTAAACCAGTAGGAATTCGCATACTGATCACTCACCCACCCGCTACCGCGAGGTGGTACTGACCTCGTCCAAGACCCACCCGCTACCGCGAGGTGGTACTGACCTCG
>DASVGE010000279.1:0-18743 GCA_036379695.1 Pyrinomonadaceae bacterium
AAGGTCGCCGATCCGTATCGCTGGCTCGAAGATGAGACTTCCGCTGAGACAAAAGCCTGGATTGAGGATCAGAACAAGGTCACCTTCGCGTACCTCGATCGAATCCCGTACCGCGAAAAACTCAAAGCTCGCTTGACGCAACTCTTCAACTACCCGCGCATCTCCGCGCCGTTTCGACGTGGTGATACTTACTTCTTCACGAAGAATGACGGGTTGCAGAACCAGAGCGTTTTCTACATTCAAAAAGGTGAAAACGGCACGGCTGAAGTCTTTCTCGATCCGAACAAGTTCTCGGCTGACGGCACTTCCGTCCTGAGCGCGTTCTCACTTTCGAAAGACGGCAAGTATGTCGCGTACGGCATCTCGCAAGGCGGCTCCGACTGGGTCACGCTCAGCGTGATGGAAGTTGCGACACGCAAGAAGCTCGCGGACGAGGTCAAGTGGATGAAGGCTTCGGGCGTTTCCTGGCAGGGTGATGGCTTCTATTACAGCCGTTATCCCGAACCGGAAAAGGGCAGGGAACTCAGCGGCAGGAACGAATTCCAAGCCGTCTACTTTCACAAGGTCGGTACGCCGCAATCAGAGGACGTTCTGGTTTACGAAGACAAGGGAAACCCGCAGCGTTTTCACAACGTCGGCACCTCCGAAGATGAGCGCTTCGCGATTCTTACGATCTCCGAACGGGGCAAAGGCAAGCAGGGAAATGCGCTCTTCTATAAAGATCTGTCGAAGGGTGAGAAAGACTTCAAACCCATCGTTGGTGAAATCAGTAACGACAGTTTTGGCGTCCTCGACAACGTTGGCGACAAGTTCCTGATCCGCACCAACAAAAACGCGCCTAACGGACGCGTGGTCCTGGTCGATCCGCAAAATCCTGACGAGAAAAACTGGAAGGACGTTTTGCCGGAACGCGAGGAACCCATGCAGGGCTCGAGCACTGCCGGCGGCAAACTCTTCGCTTCATGGCGCAAAGACGTGGCGACGAAGGCGTACGTGTTTAGTCTCGACGGCAAGCTCGAAAACGAAATCAAGTTGCCGGGTGTGGGAACTGCCGGTGGCTTTGGCGGTCTGAACGATGACAAGCACGTTTACTACAACTTCACGACGTTCAACTACCCGCCGACGATCTTCAAGTACGATATCGCCACGAAGAAGTCGTCAGTCTTTCGCACCGTCGATATTCCGGGATTCAAGGCTGAGGACTACGAAACCAAACAGGTCTTCTACAACAGCAAAGACGGCACGCGCGTGCCGATGTTCCTGGTCTACAAGAAAGGCCTGAAGCTCGACGGCAACAATCCGACAGTGCTTTACGGTTACGGCGGCTTCAACTCTGTTACCGCTCCGTCGTTCAGCTCACTGCGCCTGGCGATGCTCGAACAGGGCATGATCTATGCTTCGGCGAATATCCGTGGTGGTGGTGAGTATGGCGAGAAGTGGCACGAGGCCGGAACGAAGCTCAAGAAGCAAAATGTGTTCGACGATTTCATTGCTGCTGCTGAATGGTTGATCGCCAACAAGTACACCTCGTCGAACAAGCTCGCGATCCAGGGCGGCTCGAATGGTGGACTGCTCGTGGGTGCGGTGTCGAATCAACGGCCGGAGTTGTTCAAGGCTGTGATCGAGTCGGCAGGTGTGATGGACATGCTGCGGTTCCAGAAGTTTACGATTGGCTGGAACTGGGTTGCTGACTACGGTTCGGCTGAAGCGAACGAAGCGGAGTTCAAGGCGCTCTATGCTTACTCGCCGATTCACAATATCAAGATGGGCGCGAAGTATCCGGCGACCTTGATCACGACCGCCGATCACGACGACCGGGTCGTGCCTGCGCACAACTACAAGTATGCGGCGGCATTGCAAGCGGGACAGGGTGGTCCGAACCCGATTCTCATCCGCGTCGATACCAAATCGGCACACGGCGCGAGCAACACCACGAAGGCGATCGAGCAGACACGCGATATTTATGCGTTCCTGTTCGAGAACCTCGGCGTGGAATATAAATAAGCCACAGATAAACACGGATACACACGGATCTGAAAATTCATTCAGGTCTGTGTGTATCCGTGTTATCCGTGGCTAATTAAATTTCCGGATCGGATGCGCTTCGGTGTTGAAGATCACCTTGTCGAAATCGAGCGTGCTCGGTGGTGAGAAGAGCAGGAAGAAGTATTTGAAAGTCTCCGCGAAGAGAAAGCTCTGCATGGTGTCGTTCTTCTCTTTTGTTACAACGCTCTTCAGCGCCGCGTAGCCGTCCTCAGTACGGCAGTACTTCACGAAGTCGCGCCAGAGTTTCTCGCCCATCAGCAGGTACTTCGAATCCTTCGTGAAACGATAAAGATAGTAAGTTGATTCGACGATCTCGGGCCGCAGGTGATACGCGGGCGAAGTGATCTTGCGCGCGCGATAGTCAAACTCCTCCGGCTCGATACCTTCGTGGTTCCACATCCGGTACGACGAATCATGCAGACGCTTCGCGCGCTTCAGATCACCTGAAAGCGCAAGCACCGCCGGGAAGAAGGCGTCGAGCGCGCCGAAGGTAGTTGCCCGTCGCGCGCCGGTATTCATGTCCGCGTGGCCATACCAGAGCTCATCGCCGATATTACTTTTTACTTCATCGGCGAGATACTTGTTGATCGCGAGGATGCTGTCGTTCCACATGCGCCGGCAGTCCTGATCGCCAAACAACAGCGAGCACTTCAACAGGTATTCGTAATAGCTGTCGATCGCGCCGCTGATGTGACTGTCAGTGTTGGTCCACTCGCCGGTCTCGACATTGATCCATTCGCCCACCAAACCAATCTTCGAACGGCGGTTATATGTCTCAACCAGCGCGCGCTTCGCCTTCTCGTAAAAGATCGGCTTGCCAGTGAACTTGCTCAACGTGCCAAACTCGACGATCAGCGTCCCCGTTTCCGCGGGGTTGCTGATCGGCTTACTAACTTTCCCGGTTTTCAAGTTGACATAGCGATACGGCATGCCGGTCGGTGAGTTGAAGACCGGCAGCAGTCGATTGCCGAGATCTTCAGCCAGGTCGAGAAAACGTTTGTCACCCGTGAGCTGGTAGTTCGTAAGCAGCCCACCGAGGAGCCTGATCGTGATCTCAAAATTCTGCACCTCGATATCTTTATCAAAGGAGAGATTCTCAAGGACGTACTGCTTCGTCGTGGCGACCTCGTCGTCGAGCTCCATGAGGATCATCGTGTCGAGCGAGTCGACCGCCGTCATCAGCAGCGGCTGCGGGTACCAGTCGTGATAGCTCTTCGATAGCGGCTTCAGATCGTCGTGTCCCCACGCGTATTTCTTGTACCCATTCCACGCGTGCAAAAACTCCGCCTTTACCTCAGCCGCAAGCTTCTTCGTTTGCTGCGCCTGGACCGCACCCGGCGCCAACAGCAGCACGAGCCAAAATCCGTAAGCAATCCGTCTCATCTGTGGCTAACTTCCATTTGAAATGAAGCGCGTATCGTTTCCTTTGGCGGTGGTTCGGGCCAGATCGAAACTCTCCTGGACCAGCGATGTCGCAGCACGCACGAGCGAAAGTACTTCTCGTGTTCCCACTCGACTTCCGCCATCGTCAAAAGACAATCAATCAGATCCGCACGCCCACACGCGAGCGCATGTCGTGCCGCCGTTTCATACTCGACAATATTGCGACTCTCGAGCTTGCCCGCGCCGTACATCGGCGCAAACCAGCCGCTGACGTGACACAACATTCCCAGCACCCGGCCCACCACCGTCGCTCGAACTTCCCGCACCTTCTTTGGCCCGGAGCCGAGACTTTCCAGCATCTCACCCACCAGTTTCCGGTGATGCCACTCTTCGTCCTCGATCTGCTTGATGCGCCGGCGTTCTTCCGGATCGCGCACCGAATGCCAGTGGCCGCGGTAGGCATACCCCGCCGCCAACTCGCCCGAATAGGCCATTTGCAGGGTAGCGATTAGTTGCGCTCGTGGAGTGGAATCCATGGGGGTCCCGGAAAGTGGGATTATAGCCGTATTAAGCTTTTTAACTCATTCGTCAAACGAAAATTGCAGGAACGCCTAACGGGCGCCGAGGTTTAACTCTCAAGCTTCGGATTTTTCAGGCTACTCAATGTACAAATTTATCGTTTCGTGCTACTACTGGCCAGCCGGAGAAGGTGGCCTCCGGTTGCGGGCCTCTATCATAAAGAATGAGTTTGGAGAAACTGGGAACGGTCTCATTTATTCCCGACAAGGAAGACTGACCAGCTTGGATAAGCTTGCCTCATCAATCGAACGCCGCAGGGTGCGCAGGCTCAAAGCGAAATGCGAGATAGAGCTTGTCGCGGACCTATCGCTGTTGGACAACGACGTTCAGAACTCTGATTCGTCTCTCATCTTCCTCGGCCGCACGCACGATCTGAGCGCTGCGGGACTGGGGATGGTTCTTCCTTCGACGATCATCGACGAAAGATTTTGCAGTGGCGCGAACCGTTTGAACCTTTCGCTGCACGTGCCGGGCGGCGTGATCGGTTTGGAGGTGAGCCCGGTGCGCTGCGAACGGCTGACCACGGCTTACTCAGGGCACGGGTATCTGCTGGGGACGAGAATAACGAACGTCGATGATAAGGCGCAGTTTGAGAAGTATCTGGAGAGTCTTTCAGGGGTGAAGCCGAATCAGCCACGGATTTACACGGATTAACACAGGATCAGATTTTCTGATTTGATCTGTGTCTATCCGTGAAAATCCGTGGCTTTATTCTGCCTGCTTGAGGAAGTCCCTGGTGCGTGGGTCTTGGGGGGAGTTTAAGACTTCGTCTGTTGGGCCATACTCGACTGCTACGCCGCCTTCCATAAACAGAATGTTGTCCGAGACTCCACCGAGGAAGCCCATCGAGTGGGAGATGATGATCATCGTGTGACCGCGATCGACGAAGGTTCGCAGCAAGGTTCGCAGGCTGTTTATACGGCGTGGATCGAGGGCGCTGGTTGGTTCGTCGAGTAACAGCAGCGCAGGGTGCATGGCCAGGGCACGCGCGATCGCGACGCGCTGTTGCTCACCACCGGATAACGAGCCGGGATATCGTCGTGCAGCTTGTTTCATGCCGACCGATTCCAGCAGTTCAATAGCCTCAGTCTCTGCCTTCTTCTTCGGCGAGTGCAGCACGTGAACCGGAGCTTCGATAATGTTTCCGAGCACGGAGAGGTGCGGGAAGAGATAGAAATGTTGAAAGACAGTGCCGACCTTCAGTCGCAGCTCTTTCACACGACGGCGATACTCGGCATGCGACAATCCCGCCTCAAGCTGCACACCGTTACATTCGATCGTTCCACCATCAATCGTTTCGAGACCGTTGAGACAGCGCAGCAGCGTTGACTTGCCGCTACCCGAAGCGCCGATGACGCCCAGCACTGTTTGCGGAGGCATTTCGAAAGTGATCCCTTTCAGGATCTCGTTATCGCCGAAACGCTTGCGCAGGTCAGTGACGCGAATCATGCGGCCGCCTCCTGCTCAACCTGGCGCGCTGTAGCACGGTTACTCAAACGCCTCTCCAGCCGGCGTGCGAGGTGGGCCATCGGCAAACTCATCGCGAGGTAAAACCCCGACACTGCGAGTCCGAGCAGCAGGAACTGTCCTGACGCGTTGGCAAGTTCGCGATAAGCTGTTGCCAGTTCCCAAACGGAAATCGCGAACGCCACGGATGTGTCTTTGAAGAGCGAAACGAAGTCGTTCGTCATCGGCGGCAATGCGATGCGAAACGCCTGCGGCATGATGATGCGCCTGAATGCGAGCACCGGGCTCATGCCGAGTGAGTAAGCTGCTTCCCACTGTCCGTTTGGAATCGCTTCGAGTGACGCGCGATAGACCTGCGATTCGTAAGCGGCGTAGTTCAAACCGAGTCCGACGAGCGCCGTCAACCAGCCCGGCATCGCGATGCCAATCACAGGCAAGCCGAAGTAAAGAAACAGCAGTTGCACCAGCACCGGCGTGCCGCGGAAGAACTCAACGTAAGTCGTACACAACAAGCGCAGCCATGCCGGACCTTTCCACTGCCCGACGGCGAGTGGCAGACCTAAAACGATCGCGATGACCATCGACCCGAGCGCGATGAGCACTGTAACTGTTGCCGCACGCGTCAGACGCCAGAGGGCTTCACCCCAGTTGAATGAGCTGGTAGTCGGCGTGTATTCCTCGACTTTGGTCGACTGAGTTCCGGCGCGAATCGGGGCCTGAAACTCGGCCTGTGCGTCGTTCCAAAGCCCCCACTTCTTGAGAATGGTTTCGAGCGTGCCGTCAAAGATGATCTTGTCGATGGCAGCGTCGACCTCGGCTTTCAACGCCGTGTCGCCTTTGCGTAGCCCGATAACGTAAAGACCGCGTGTGAACGGTGGCCCGGCAGGACGTAGCTTCGGATTCGAGCGCGCGTAGAAAGCTTCAGCGGGAACATCCATCACGACGGCATCGATTCGCTTTAACTCGAGATCGCGATAGGCGCCGACCGGATCTTCATAGTTGCGGTAAGGGATGCCTTCTTGTTCCAGCAGTCGTGACGCAGCCGTGTTACCGAGTGTGGCGACGATACGGTTCTTGCAGTCGTCGATGGAGTTGATGCGATTGTCGTCGCGGCGGACGGTGAGCTGAAGCTGAAAAATGTAATAGGGTTTGCTGAAGAGGATCTGTTGCGCGCGATCTCCGGTGGGTTCGAGACCGTTGACGATCACGTCGAACGAGTTGCGCTGCAACGCGGAGACGAGTGTTTGCCAATCGCTCGGGACGAACTCCGCGCGGCGGCCCATTGCCTGGGCGAGTGCGTCGACCATCTCTTTTTCGTAGCCGATGTATCGATCGGGATTGGCGGGATCGGTGAAGACATACGGCGCGCCACCACTCGGATCCGCGCCCCAACGCAGAGCCTGTTGCCCCACAACAGAATTGCAGCCTAGCCACAAAAAGGCACAAAAAGCACAAAATGATTTAATGAATGCTTTTGTGCTTTTTGTGCCTTTTTGTGGCAAAGCTGCTCTTGTGCTTCTTTGCGGCAAAATTGGGCGAGATTTTAGCTGTTGAGGGCGTTTAGATTCAATTCCCGCGCAGGGGTTAGATCCGCTTTCAAAACTGTTTCCATTTGCTTGAGAGCGTAGTTGTTTTCTTCCTCGGTATTCGAAGCAACGCAATCCGAAGGCACGAACACTTTGTAGTCGCGCATGTATGCATCGTTGGCGGTGAAGAAGACGCAGTTGTTGCCGGCCAGCCCTGTGAGGATCAGGTTCTTCGCCGTGAGGTGCGTGAGCAACAGATCGAGCGTGGTTGAGTAGAAGCCGGAGTTCTTCGGTTTCAGCACAAAGTAATCATCCTGATCGGGCAGCAGTAGTTCGACGAACGGCTTGCCTCTTGAATTCTCTCCTTTACAGTGTGCGACGATCTTCTTGAAGTCTGACTGCCAACGGCCGAAATTGTCGTTCACGTAGATCGACGGGATGCCCGCTTCCTTTGCACGCTGCTTGAGCTCGGCGATTTTGTGGCCAACGGGAAGCGCGAGGCGCAGGAGTTGATCACCTTCCGGGAAGTCGAAGTCGTTGATGACATCGATCAAAAGCAAAGCAGTTTCAGCTTTATCCGGAGCTGAACCATGCAGATCGTGTGTTCCCCTTGGCATGGCCACAGATTAACACCGATTTGGTTCGATCCGCATTTTCCGTGTTAATCTGTGGCCAAGATCTTAAGCCCAACACGAGGCCCCATAACAATGTGTACCGATCGCAGAGACTTCCTACGTTTGTCCGCAGGTATGGCCGGAGCAGCACTGCTCGGCAACTCGATTACATATGCACAAAGCACGCAGCCCGAGCCCATTCGACGTTTGCAGCGCATGACTCAAAACGTCGTTCCCATCACAGTCGAAGAGCGCAAAGGCCGCATCGAGAAGGCGCAGCGACTGATGCGCGAGCAACGCATCGACGCGATTTACATCGAGCCGGGCAGCAGCATGTTCTATTACACCGGCATGCGTTGGGGCACAAGCGAGCGAATGTTTGCCCTCGTGATTCCCGCGCGCGGTGAGATCGCGTGGGTGTGTCCGAAGTTTGAGGAAGAGCGCGCTCGCGAACTGATCAAGATGGGCACGGGCGACATTCGCACGTGGGAAGAAGATGAAAGCCCGTACAAACGCGTCGCCGAAATATTCAAAGACCGCGGTATTCGCACCGGGACGATCGGCATGGAAGAACGAGTGCGATTCTTTCTCTATGACGGGATTCGACTCGCGGCGCCGGCGTTGAAGTTTGTCGATGCCACGCCGGTTACGGCAGGTTGCCGGATGTTCAAGTCACCGGCGGAACTGGCACTGATGCAGATCGCGAACGACATCGCCATCGTCGCTTACAAAGCCACGCGCGACTCGATGAAGGAAGGCATGACGCAGGGCGAGTTTGCCGCCAACTGCTCGGCAGCTTTTCGCGCGCTCGGAAGTTCTGGTGGCGTGTTTGTCAGTTTCGGGAAGTACACCGCGTTTCCTCACGGCAGCAGCACGCCGCAGCGTTTGCAGGAAGGCGACGTCGTGTTGATGGATGGTGGTTGCAGTGTCGAGGGGTACCAGTCAGACATCACGCGCACGTTTGTGTTTGGCAAAGCTACTGACAGGCAACGACAGATCTGGGATCTCGAGCGTAAGGCGCAGGACGCGGGTTTTGCGGCGGCGAAAGTTGGCGCGCCGTGTGAGGCAGTCGATGCGGCTGCGCGCAAAGTGATCGTGGATGCGGGGTTTGGTCCGGATTACAAGGTGCCGGGATTGCCGCACCGTACCGGTCACGGCATCGGTTTGGACGGTCACGAGTGGACCAACTTTGTGCGCGGCAACAAGACGCCCATCCAGCCCGGGATGTGTTTCAGTGACGAGCCGACGGTAGTGATCTACGGTGAATTCGGCATTCGCCTCGAAGACTGTCTATACATCACCCCGGATGGACCAAAGTTTTTCACGAAACAGAGCGAATCAATAGACGAACCTTTTTAGCCACGGATTACACGGATTAACACGGATTAGTTTTTATCTGTGTTATCCGTGTTAATCTGTGGCTAAAACATGGGTAGATGGGTACTAGCGGCGACAATTCTTGCCTCGAGCATGGCGTTTATCGATGGCACGGTTGTTAACGTCGCCCTTCCTTTTCTCCAAACGGACCTCAATGCGACGGCGATCGGGATTCAGTGGGTCGTCGAAGCTTATTCACTGTTTCTGTCAGCACTGTTACTCGTCGGTGGTTCGCTCGGCGATCGCTATGGACGCCGGCTCATCTTCAACATCGGCGTCGTGATCTTTGCCGTGGCCTCCGCGCTCTGCGGCTTCGCTGCCAACATCGAACAACTGATCATCGCTCGCGCGCTGCAGGGAATGGGCGGCGCCCTGCTCGTCCCGGGAAGTCTCGCGCTCATCAGTTCTTCCTTCGACGAAGACAAACGTGGCAAAGCGATCGGCACGTGGTCGGGGTTCTCCGCGATCACGACCGCGATCGGTCCGGTGCTTGGCGGTTGGCTCGTCGAGAATATTTCGTGGCGCGCTGCGTTCTATCTGAACCTGCCGCTCGCCCTCGCGGTGCTTTTGATCTCAGTCTGGAAGGTGCCGGAAAGTCGTGAGAAGAACCTCGGCGGGTCACTCGACTGGCCCGGCGCCGCACTCGCGACGATCGGTCTCGGCGGTGTGGTCTACGGACTAATCGAATCACCGCGAGTCGGTTTCTCAAACTGGCTGGTTTTGCTGTCGCTGGTGGGTGGTTTGATCTCGCTGGCGCTCTTCGTCTTCAACGAGGCACGCACGAAGAATCCGATGGTGCCGTTGAAACTCTTTCGCAATCGAGACTTCTCCGGCGCAAATCTTCTGACTTTGTTTTTGTACGCCGCTCTTAGTGGCATGATGTTCTTCTTCACTCTCAACCTGATCCAGATCCAGGGTTATTCGGCGACCGCAGCCGGCGCGGCGTTGCTGCCGTTTGTCGTCATCATGTTTTCGTTATCGCGGTGGTCGGGAGGATTGATCGAACGTTTTGGCGCGCGTGTACCGCTGATTGCCGGCCCGATCATAGCTGCTGTGGGCCTGGCGCTATTTGCCGTTCCGTCAGTCAGTCCAAACTACTGGACCAGTTTCTTCCCGGCAGTCGTCATTCTCGGATTTGGAATGGCGATCACAGTGGCGCCATTAACTACCACCGTGATGAGTGCTGTTGGTGAGGAACAGGCCGGGGTGGCATCAGGAATTAATAATGCGGTGTCGCGCACGGCTGGGTTGCTGGCCATTGCCGTGTTTGGGGTGATGATGTTGCACGCGTTCAGTGCGACCCTGGCGAGCCGCATGAACGAGATTCAGCTGGACGAGCAATTGAAGCATGCGGTTTACGACCAACGAGTGAAGCTGGCGGGACTGGAGTTGCCGCCAACTGTCGACCCTTCGACGCGGGAGCAGTTAAAGGGAGCTGTTGCCGATTCGTTTGTGTTTGGCTTTCGGTTAATCATGTGGACCTCGGCGGCTTTGGCACTGGCGAGCGCCGTTAGCGCCTGGTTGTTCATCAAAAAATCACGCCTGGCCAAGCCCAAGCAGCAGCGAAATTAGCCAGACCAGCACGAAAGCGCCGACCGCGACTGCTGCACTCAAAAGATAAATCAATGAGGTTTCGACAAATTCGGATGTCTTTTTTTCGTTCATCATGGGGAGATACCTCGTGAGTTGGAGTTGAACTCTAAACGACTGCTCGTTGCTCGTGTTCAGTGCTTGCATTACAATCATTGCGCCTAACGACTTGGTCTACAAACCCCGTTGTGGAGCTTTTTCGAGTGCCTAATCTTAGGACTCGAGTGCTCGACAAGTCCTCAGGCAGCACTCAAGAATTCCTCAAAGATATTTCTCAAGGCCGGTTTTCATGGTTCAGCAGGACAGTCATAGCTACGAATTTGGTCGTTTCCGCCTAAAAGTCGCGGAACGCGTCCTGTTGCGTGAAGGTGAATTGGTTCCACTCACTCCCAAGGTCTTCGACATTCTCGTGACGCTCGTCGAGCACGGCGGGCAGGTAGTGGCCAAGGACGACTTGATGAAGCGAGTCTGGCCAAACACCTTTGTCGAGGAAGGCAATCTGACGCAAAACATCTCGCTCCTGCGGAAAGCGCTGGGCGAGAGTCCGGGAGGCGTGCAGTTTATTGAGACAGTGCCGCGTCGCGGATACCGCTTTGTTGCGGACACGAGCCAGTCGTGGCACGAGGAGCCGGTTCAGGTTTCACTGGAAAATGGGGAACCGCCAGTCGTCTCAATTCCCAACACAACGAATCAAACCACCAGTCAATCGACCGGAATCAAACGAACCCCACTCTTCGCTTTAGTTGCCGGCATCGTGGTGGTGAGCATCATCGGCCTGGTCTACTACACGAGTCTCGGCAACGCTGGGAATCCAGTGCCGATTAGTTCGATCGCTGTGTTGCCGTTTGTGGATGAGTCGTCCGACCCTGATGCGCAATACATCAACGACAAGATCGCCGAAAGTTTGATTAACAGTCTTTCGAAGTTGCCGCAGTTGCGTGTTGTGCCGCGGAGTGTGGTCGCCGGTTACAAAGGAAAGGAACTCGATCCGCGTAAGGTTGCGCAGGAATTGAACGTGCGCGCGGTCGTCACCGGAAAACTGCGACGTCACGGCGACATTATCAGCGTTCAAGCCGATCTGATCGATGTCGAAAACGTCGCACAAATCTGGGGTCAACACTACGATCACAAACTTTCCGACGTGCTCCTCGTACAGGACGACATTTCCCGCGACATCTTCGAGAACCTGCGGCTGAAGTTGAATGTCGAAGAGAAGAAACAACTCGAAGCCTATGGTCACTATTTAAAAGGACGCAACGCCTGGAACAAACGCACGGGCGATTCGTTGCAGCAGGCGATCGAGTATTTCAATCAGGCTATCGCTCTAGATCCGAATTACGGCGCCGCTTACGCGGGACTGGCTGACTGTTACAACATGCTGGTTGTTTACGGTCGCCTGGAGCCCAAGGAAGGTTTCCCGAAAGCAAAAGAAGCAGCGACGAAGGCACTCGAGATCGACGAGAACTCCGCCGAAGCCCACACCTCGATGGCGTTTATCAATTTTCGCTGGGACTGGGACCGCACGGCAACCGAGCGTGAGTTTCAGGAGGCGATCAGGTTGAAGCCCGGATACGCTCCGGCGCACCAGTGGTACAGCTCATATCTCGTAGCGGTAGAACGTTTTGACGAAGCGATCGCGGAAGCAAAACGCACTGAAGAACTCGAGCCGCTGTCGTTTGTTGCCAGCTCGCACCTCGGTTGGATTTACTACTTGTCAGGACAGAACGACAAAGCGATCGAGCAGTGCCGGAAGATTCTCGAACTGGATCCGAGTTCGTTTCCTGCGCGACGTTATCTTGGTCTGGCGTATGAAGCGAAAGGAATGTATCCGGAAGCGATTGCTGAGTTTCAAACCGGCGTGAAGCTTTCGGGAAGTCCGTTGATGCACGCATTGCTCGGACATGCTTACGCTGCGTCGGGGCGGACTGCTGAAGCGAAACAAGTACTTAACGATCTCCAGCAGTTGCAGGGGCAACGCTACGTTTCACCTTACACCGTCGCGGCAATTTACGCGGGACTCGGCGATCAGGCGCAGGCATTCAAGTGGTTGGAAAAAGCAGTTGAGGAGCGCGACATCTGGTTAATGAACCTGAAAGTCGATCCCGTCTTCGCGAAGCTACGTTCACAACGCCAATTCACGGACATCCTCGGAAGGATCCGTTTGCGACCTTAATACCATCCACAGATTACACAGAATAATTTAAACAATCGGCGTAATCTGTGGATGGTTCTATGCAGTTGATTTTCGCACCACGCATGAGATAAATATATCCATTCCGTTTTCGAACCTCCCCCGGCCGTCTGCGGTAGACCGAAACATCCATTCAACATTAGCCCGATATTCTCAACGACGCTTAACCTATCTCTTTGGAGGAAAGCATGGCAGAGCGAGTTAAACGTGTAATTGAATTAATGCAAGGGGATCCAAGCAGGTCCTTCACCCTGGGAAAGATGGCCGAGTCAGTTAATCTTTCGCCTCCCTATTTTTGTTATCTCTTCAAAACGATCACCGGTGTTCCCCCGGCGAAGTATTTGAAATCATTGCGTATGCAGCAGGCGGCAATGCTGCTCACCACAACGTTTCTCAGCGTGAAAGAGATCGTCAGACGCGTTGGTCTCACTGATGAAAGTCACTTTGTCAGAGATTTCAAACGACTTTACGGAATGACGCCAAGTGAATATAGAAACGGTGCGTTTCTTACTTCCGAGCCCATGAAGGTCAAGGTCCAATCGAATGGTTTCGCCAATGAATAATAAAATCCGCCAATGAATTTTTCTTGCATACTAATTCCGACTGGTCTAGTGTGTCGCCTGCAAAAATAACGTGGGGTCGCCTCGCTTTGATTCCAGCCTTTTCGCGGAGTCTTTACAGCAAGCGAAACATTAGAGGATTCCTTCGATCTACAAGTAACAGTCTGGATTACTACCATCTACTACTAACCCGACTAGTAGTTCAATAAATACTTTTGGCAGGGGAAGCTTGATGAGAGTCTCAGCTACCGAGGCCCTGTCCAGATCTGTCTGGAGTGTGCCTCGTCTCAATCGTAACTGCTATTTCGTGCTCGCTTTAGTGGCGCTGGTTTCACTTTTCCACATCAGCGCGCGCGCGAGTTCGTCTCTTTCCGGACAAATCGACGGCAGGGTGCTGGACCAGAATGGCGCTTCCATCGACGGCGCGACAGTTGTGCTCTTCGGCACTGCCGGTATCGAAGCACACCGCTCGTTCACCGATCAGCGTGGACACTTCACGCTCGATAAGATCGTTGCAGCGGACTACGTCGTGAGCGTGCAGAAGCGCGGCTTTCGCGAAGTTCGACGCGTGCTTCACGTCATGCCGGATGAGGCTTTGCAACTCGAGTTTCAATTGAACGTTGCTTCGATTTTTGAGACGGTCACGGTGACCCCTGCACGCGGCCAACCGCAGGAAGTGTTTCAGGTACCGCAGTCGCCTGTCGTGGTAACTCACGACGAGATGGCCCGGCAATACGCCAACATCCTGCCGCAAGCATTGCGCGATGTCCCCGGCGTACACATTCAGCAAACGACTTCGGGCCAGGGTTCGCCGTTTGTCCGCGGATTAACCGGCCAGCAAGTGCTCAACCTGATTAACGGAGTGCGTTTCAATAATGCGACTTTCCGGCCGGGTGCTAATCAGTACACGGCCCTGATCGAGCACGACTTTGCCGATCGCGTTGAGATTGTGCGTGGGCCAGGCTCGACACAGTACGGCTCAGATTCTTTAGGCGGCACGATCAATGTGCTGACTCGTTCGGCGCAGGGCGCTGATAGTTTCGGCCTTCACGGCAACGTCAACACGTTCTTTGCGAGCGCAGATCTTTCCGCAGGCTTGTCGGCGAAGGTCAGTGGCAGTTACGCGAGGTGGGGCTTTCTGTTTGGTGCTTCGGGACGCCGCACGCAGGACTTGCGAGCCGGTGGTGGTCTGGATTCGCACTCGGTCGTCACACGCCTGCTCGGCATCTCTTCAAAGTTTCTCGGCGACAGGTTGCAGGACACCGCTTACGGTCAATACAACGCGACCGCCAAGCTTCAGTTCAAGGCTTCGGATGCGGACGTCCTCTCGTTTGAATACCTGAGAGGAGCGCAACTCGGTTTACGTCGTTACGATCAACTCGACGGCGGCATCGGCAACCTGCTCAACAGTTTCGATCCGCAGGTGCTCGACTTTTTCACCGCTCGTTACGATCGCATCGGCGCCGGTCCCTTCGATTCAATCTCAGCCATCTTCTCTTACAACGGCCAACGCGACGATCGGCGCTCGCAGAGTATCAACAACGCGCAGGGACTGCGTTCGCGGATCAGCGACGAGTTCAATCTCGACCGAGCGTTTGGCTACCAGGCACAGGCCTCGACGCGCATTACGCGCCATCATTCGTTCACGTTTGGCGCGGAGTTTTACGACGAACGGATCACGTCGCTGAAGCAGGACTTCAGCTTCAGCAACACCACGCTCGCGTTCACCAACGTCGCCGACGTGCGCGCGCGTTTTCCGAATGGATCAAAATATCGAACGCTGGGAATCTTCGCGCAGGACGTTGCGACGCTGGTGCCGCGGCGTTTGACAGCCCATCTCGGCATTCGCTACAGCCTGTTCAATTTCAGCCAGTCGTCACAAGACAATCCGCTGGATGCGGCCGGCAGACCGACTGTGCCCGACGTTGAGGAGAGCTTTGACGACGTCACCTTCAACACCGGACTCACGTTCACGATCAATTCGCATATCAACATCACCGGCAACGTCAGTCGTGGTTTTCGTGCGCCGAACGTAAACGACTTCGCCGCGACTGGTCTTTCGGGACTGGGTTTTGAAGTCTCGCCGGATGAGGGTGTGCGACTTGACGGTTCTACCGGCGCGCTCGACAGTGCGAGACGTCTAACCGACATACGCCCGCTCGAGCCGATCAAACCGGAGCAACTCTACAACTACGAGCTTGCGGTGCGTTTCCTCGGATCGCGCTTTAGCGGCAGTGTCGCCGCGTTTGATTCCGAGATCTCAAACCTGATTGAACGTCGCACTTTGCTCCTGCCTCAGGGCTCGGTGGGCCAACTCGTCGGTGGCCAGCCGATCATTCGCCAGGATGCGACGGGTGCGGTCTTCACTTCACTCGCCAACACGGCAGTCTTCGTCCGCACCAATGCAAACAAGGTTCGTCTGCGCGGTATCGAGAGCAGCATGGCCGTGAAGCTACGCAGCGATCTCGCACTCAACGCGAATGCGTTTTACGTGCGTGGCACGGATCTGCGCACGGGTGCGCCGCCGTCACTTGAAAACGGCATCCCGCCGATGACGGGTTTTGTGGGTGTGACGTGGGAGCGGGCCGGGTCGCCGTGGTGGATCGAGGTCTACTCCAATTTCGCCGCGCCGCAACGTCGCTTCTCCGATAACGATATCTCGCAGGCGCGTATCGGTGGTTTGCGTACGCGCGAAGAGATCGCAGGGTTCTTCAACGGTGGCGCGATACCGCGTGGCCTCGTGCGCAACGGCATCCTGCTGCCCACCGGCGAAACGCTGGCCCAGGTGCAACTGCGCGTTCTTGGACCAGGTCTTCAACCGAACACGCTCTTCAACAAGAATCCCGGATTTGCGCTGTTCAATGTGCGCGGCGGTTTCCGGATCGGCGAGCGTTCGACGGTCGCGCTCATTCTCGAAAACATTTTTGACAAGAACTACCGCACGATGGGTTCGGGTATCGATGGCCCGGGAACAAATGCGGCGGTTCGTTACTCGTTCAGGTTTTAGCCGCAGATGAACGCGGATAAAAACGCAGATTAATTCGAAGGAGTTTGAGATGAAACAAGCATTGCTGGTGTTGGCGTCGTTAGTGTTTGCGGCTGTGGTCTCAACGGCCACGTACAACAACTCATTGAATGGATCACAAACAGCCGCGCCGGAAGCGGAAGGCATTGCGCTCAATCTGACGGCGAGTGGTGACCTGCCGGGGATGAGCAAAGTGAACCTGCACCGAAACGGTCAGAACGTGACCGGCGGAAATTTCCGTCTGATTGTGATTCCACAGAATGCGGACGCGTCTTCGAATGAACGCGGCCACCTGATTGGAACCATTGGCAGCGGCACGCTCACGCTCAGTGAGGAGGGCACGCTCGCATCGGCCTCAGACGTGCAGGTAACAATCCAAAGCGGCACTGGTGAATTCGCGTCGGTGAATTCCGGTACGGCCACGTTAACGATCACGGCGAACGCCGAGAACCCCTCGCAACTGAACGGCACCCTCGTGCTCAATTTCTAGGCCCCACATCTGAAAGGACCGGAGTTATGTCAGCCTCTACGTATACCGCTAGTAGAAACTCGATTCAGCGCAAGCTAGCGGTGTTGCTGCTGTTGAGCCTGTGGCTACAGGTGATCACGCCGCCGGTGATGGCTGCGCCAGTTGGACCAGCGCCGGTGTCGAGTGGCGTGATGACGACGTTGGCGATGGCGGGCGAGAGCTTGGTGGCTTTTCTGCGCGCCGCGTTTGCGCCGCAGGAGCAGTGGAACGTGGTGCTGACGCCGGTGAGTGCGGAGTTTAAAGACTACGCGGGGGTGGACTACCACGCCTCGAGCCGCAAGCTGCTGCTGGCGGCGAACACGCCCGGTGGCCAGCCAAACAACTTCGAAACCGTGGCGGCGGATGGCAGTCGGGCGACGTTCTCGAACGTAGCGGGACTGGGTGGTGAGTTGTTGCTCGCGACCAGCCGTGACGAAGGGCAGGGGATGAGTCGCGGTGGGTTTCCCGCAGGTGAGTTGTTCACCACGACAGGTGTAGCGGGCGTGATCGCGCGCGTGAATGCGTCAGGCGCAACGGTGCAGAACCCGTGGGTGACGTTGCCGGGTGAGACAGGTGCGATCGGTGGTTTGTACCTGGACCGCACAGGCGTGTATGGCGGCGACCTGCTGGTGGTCACCAGCACGGGCGGCGTGTGGCGCGTGAACGCAGCAGCGGAAGCGACGAGGGTGGCGAGTCTGGAGACGCGGCTGGCGGGTGTGGCGAGCTTGCCGGAAGATCCGGACCGCTATGGCCCATGGTCGGGAAAGATCCTGGTGGGCGCGAAAGACCTGTCGCAGGTCTATGCGATAGATGCGGCAGGGCAGTCGAGTTCGCTGCCGCTGGACGTGCAGCCACAGGACATCGACGTGGTGCCGGCGCAGGAGAACTTCTTTGCCGTAGACACGGTGGGAAGGAAAGTGTGGGGTGCGACGGACGGCGCGTTCGCGGGGATCATCGGCGACATCCTGGTGACGCAGCAGGCGCCGGGCGTGATCAAGCGCTTGCGCTGGAACGGAGTGGAGTTTGTCGGTTCGGAGTTGGCGACAGCGGCGGAGTTCAAGCAGGTGACGTTTGCGCCCGCGGGGATCAACCCGATCCCGGCGGTGAAGCAGTTGTACGACAAGATCGCAGTGGTGCGACACAGCGTGACGCTCTTGAACAGCGGGCGTGTGGAAGGTTCGTTGTGGCAGTTGCTGCCCGAGGACGTGACGCTGGATGGCACGGACACGATCACGACCGACTTGCTGGTGCCGGGCACGCCCGTAGTGCTGCACAGCAATCCGGCGACGTATGGCGGGACATTGGTAGGCACGGAGAACCCGCTGCCAACCGATTACACGATCACGATCAAGGGCAGTTCGAGCTTGCGGCACGTCGTGGCGCGCACGAACCCGATCGAGTTGGAGAACGTGAGTGCACCACCAGCACCCACGGGTACACGCGACGTGTCGATCCAGAACGCAAACGGCACGATTGGCGACCCGGCGACGTTGAGGAACCTTTCGATTTCAGGTAATGCGCCGACGACGGCAGTGCCACCGGGCACCTACGGGCGGTTCAGCGTATCGGGTCGGAACGTGCTGGTGTTTGGCGATGCGAGTTCGGAGACGCCGACGGTCTACAACCTGGAAGAGCTGACGTTAACGGGCAGCAGTGAGTTGCGTCTGGCGGGACCGATCGTGTTGACGGTGAAGAACCGGGTGACGTTGAGTGGATCGACTTTGGGCGCAGCCGCGGATCCGAAACGGTTGCTGCTGAAGATCGCGACGCCGCTGACGGATGCGGAAGATGCGTTGAAGGTGACGGGCAGCGCGGTGCTGTACGGCATCGTGCGGGCGCCGCAGGGCACGATCACGATCGAAGGCACGGGCCGTGTG
>DASVGE010000280.1:0-3255 GCA_036379695.1 Pyrinomonadaceae bacterium
GAGCATGTCGTTGATGTTTCTACCGCCTCCTGGTCCACCCGGACCACCACCGCCACCGGGCCGCGTAGGCGCTGGCTGCGCGGGCTGGCTGCCACCTCCTGTGCCACCTGCTCCGGGCGCACCGCCTCCCGGTCCACCGGCGCCCTGCGGCCGTGGAGTGGTTACCTGCCCTGGCTGACCACCACCTGCGCCTCCGGGTCCACCTGGCCCGCCCGGTCCACCTCCGCCCGGTCCGGAAAACTTTCTCAAGACGGAGTCGTTCTTGACCACGATCGTGAGCGGCTTCTTTTTCTCTAACTCATTGATCTTGATCTCACCGGTGGCCGGGTCGATCGCTGTAACAACGCCTCCAACCGTGCGGAAACTTCCGGTCACCACTTTTTCCGGTTTGAAGCGCAACGGATCTTCCGTTCGCTCACCGAGCGCGCGTAACTGATCGCCGACTTTCAGTTCACTGAAGCTACTCGGCTTCGCATCACCAAACCTGATCGAATCAGGCGCGTAACGTCGCATTTCGGTGTTGTCGGCGACGGCAATCACGACCGACTGCGTGCCTGCAATGGTCCGGTTTGAGATCGTGATCTCTTTGGTGTCAGGCTTGAGAGCCGTAATCACGCCGAGTATTCCGCGCCGCCGCCACTCCAGCCGTTCTGCTTCCTGCTTCTTCGCAAGATCGCCCTTGGTCATCACGATCACCTGAAGGGCGGGAACAGACTTGCGATCGTCCGACACAGTTCCTCGCGCCATTACGCGATCACCCTCGGCCAGTTCAGCAAACGTCACGTCAGTAGCATTCGTGAGCGTCTTTTCACCAGGCGCTAGTTTCTTATATGTCGTTTTGTCGTTTAACGAGACGGTGACCATCGAGCCGGCGTCGGTCCGGATGGTCAACTGCTTCGCGGCCGCATCGATAGACTTAATCTCGCCAATCGCATGCTTGGCAGCGATGCTTGGATCGGGCGTCTGGGCAAATGAAACGGGGCTTAACGCTAGCGTGATTAGTCCTATCGCGACCGCGAAAAAGAACTTCCTCATTACTGGTCCTTTCTGTCTGTTAAGTGAACACCGCAAAACGCGGATTTATGACTTGGTAATCCACAGATTACACAGATTGATTAACTGAATCTGCGTATTCTGTGGACTGACGCCAACCCACCCGGTAACGGGCTGTCAGGGCGAGACCGAAGCTGATAATCAGTATCGAAATGGCCATGAACGGCCAAACATACGGGAGCGACGTCAACAAGACCCAAAAACTTGTCCCTACTAATAACGCTACGGCTTCCGAGTTTTTTCCAAACGGGATGTACTTTCTTTGCAGCCAGCGGCCCGTTGCTGCGTACAGGATCACCCGGCCGAATACGCTTGCCACGATCCAGAGCAGCAAAGCCAGCAGACCGATCAGCACGCGAACAGGTTCCGGCATGATCCACAGGCACAGCATCACGCCGACTAGAAGCACCAACATTCCGATCAGGCCGATGGCAGCGACACGCACGCTCGTCAACTGTAACCGCGCGACGCCGCGGCTGATAGTGCCCGGCATGGCGGCAGTGAGGGCGAGCGAGACTATAAACCAGAAGAGGATGACAAGCATTCGTGTGCCGAGATAAGTCGGCGTCCAGCGCGGTGTGAATATACCGGTTGGATTGCGCATCAGGTCGCCGAGTTCCTGCTCGTAACCCGCGTACATGAACGTCATTTTTTCCGGTTTGCGATTCGGCGCCTTGTCTTCGGCGTGATAACTGCCACCGATCACGATGACGTCGCCACCGATGCGCGAACCCGCCTTCTGAATCACCGAACCGCCGATGGTGGCCACGTCGCCTTCAACCTCGCCTTCGACGATCACGTCGCCGCCAAGCGACATGGCTCCTTCTTTGACAGTGCCGGTGATATGAACGGACTGGCCCATTCCAAACACAGTGCCGTCGTAAGCGCCGTCTACAACCACGACCTTTTCAGCGGCAGTTTGCGCACTCGCGACACCGAACAGGAGCAACACCCAAAACAGCAGCGCCAACATGCGATGCAAATCGACTTTAGCGGGAGCGTTTGGGAATGTTGTGAGAGCGACTTGTGAACGGCTGATATCCATTGCCCGAGGCAACTCCCTCTATTCGATCGCGCTCGTGCGATGGTATTTGGAGAGCAAGCGCGTGAGTAAAAGAATCGCTACTGCCAGCAGGACGACCACTGGACCAAGTGAACCTGATTCGATGATGGCCTTCCGGCTCAAGACTCTGAAGATGACTGCGAGTCCGGCGACCGTGTCGTAGATTGCAGTTGCTGCAAAACCAATCAGGCCGGCGACGGTTGTAACAAATTTCCCGGCAATCAGGAAAATCGTTTCGCGTGCGGTGGCGCCGAGCAGTGCAAAACCGATGAGGGCCAGGATCATGCAAATGCCGAGCGCCTTGCGATGCTCCGAACTCGTGCGCACGCCACGCATGTCGCTGGTGGCGCGGGCCGCAACCATGCGAGAGAAATCAGCCGGTACAGGGATTTCGACGCTGTCAGTGAAGGCGGCATCCAGTTCGCAAACAAAGAGACGATGAGCCTGCAACTCGGCTCGACACGGCGCACAGCCAGGCAAGTGCTCTTCAAGGCGCTGCGACAGATCTTCATCCAACTCGCCATCGACGTAGGCGGCGATGAGATTTCTTTCGCAGTACTTTTCCTGAGCTGTCGTCACGTTTCTTTTTAAATCCCAGTGATTCCTTTTTCGACAAACTGCTGACGCATCATCTCGCGCGCGCGGAAGAGCCGGTTCTTGACGGTACCAAGCGGCAGTCCGGTCACCTCGACGATCTCTTCGTAGCTGAGGTCTTGTGAGTGACGCAGGATAATCAACTCGCGATAGTTGGCCGGCAGCGCTCTGACTACCGACTCGATCTCGCCGCGACGTTCTTTGCGTTCACTTTCCTGCTCCGGACTGGGACGCCCGCTCACAACCGGCAAGTCAAACTGGTCGCCTTCAGGGCCGACGACGAGCGACTGTTCGCGGGTAGAGTTGCGCCGCAGATGATCGACCGCCGAGTTGTGCGCGATCTTGTAGATCCAGGTTGAAAACTTGAACTCCGCGCGGTAACGCTGGAGCGAGCTGTAAACCTTGATGAAGATCTCCTGCGTGAGATCCAGCGCTGATTCGTAGTTGCCGACCATGCGATAGACGTAGGCGGAGATTGGGCGCTGGTAACGGCGCACCAGTTCTTCAAAACTTCCTTCGACGCCGCTGACGGCAGTGGCCACGAG
>DASVGE010000281.1:0-4054 GCA_036379695.1 Pyrinomonadaceae bacterium
GACGTCGCGCAGATCGATCAGAAAGGGTTTTCGGAGCGGATCGTGACGGCGCCGGTGTCGCGCTTTGGACAGAAGTTCTGGGTGAAGTCGAAGTATGCGACGGCGGTGGCGGCGCCAACGACGCTCGCGGTCGATCCGGCGCGCACGAAGTTGCCGGTCAATGAAGAGCGAAACATTCATCCGCTTTACGGTTATCTCTATTTTGTCGACAAGTACGAGGGACTTATTACAGTCAGTGCAGCGACACTGCTCGATGGCGATCCGCTGAACAACTATTTGAAGCGTGCGGTCACATTCAATCCGGGCGGTGCGCTCAACGACGCGAACAACATAGTTATCGCCGGAAACCACGCGTACATCACGACCGCGCAGGGGCTCGCGATCGTGAACCTCAACGATCCCTTGAAGCCGCAGATCGTAAATCGAATCAACCTGAAGCATCCAAAATCAGTGGCCATTCAGTTTCGCTATGCGTTTGTGGTTGATGAAGAGGGATTGAAGGTCATCGATGTGACGATGCCGGACCAGGCTCGTATCGTTGATGGCGCTTTCGTCCCGCTCGCGCATGCGCACGATGTTTACGTCGCTCGAACGTACGCTTACGTCGCGAACGGCAAGGACGGAATCGCCATCATCGACGTGGAACAGCCCGAACGTCCGAAGCTCGATCAGATGTTCAACGCCGAAGGCAAACTGAACGACGTGCACCAGGTAAAAGTAGCGATGACCAACGCCAGCTTGTTCGCATACGTCGCCGACGGCAAGAACGGAATGCGTATCCTGCAACTGACCTCACCGGAGACGATGCCCGAGTACGCCGGCTTCAGCCCCCAGCCGCGCCCGGTTCTGATCGCGACCTTCAAAACCAAAGGTGAAGCCCTCGCTATCTCAAAACCCCTGGATCGCGATCGCGCAGTTGATGAGAGCGGCAATCAGGTTTCAGTGTTCGGAAGAAGAGGCGCACGACCATTCACCTACGACGAGATCTTGCGCATGCTGCGTACGAATGATGGCAAAGGCGACTGGTTCCAGGTGAGTGATAGGCCGCCGGTGAAATAGGTCCATATGGCTTCGCCAAACCTGTGGCTATAATACGCAAGTTTTACTCGCAATCTCCCCGTTAAGTCTCAACGCCCGGATCCTGCTCACAAGCTCTAATCAAAGGAGTACCTCGCATGCCGGTTATAATCAACCCCCGTTTGCGCATTGCCGTTGTCGCCTTCCTAACCTATTTGCTTGTCATATTGACGTGTATACCTTTCACCGGTTCAGCGCAGTCATCCCCGGACCCGCGGCTGTTGCAGCAACAACAACCGAGGCCACAGTACCGCGAGGCCGAACTGCTGGTCCGATTTCGCGCCGGTGTTTCCCGGCGCGATCGAGATGCGATCATCGCGAAACATGGGGTGCAAAAGAAAAAGGATCTGCGTGGTGAGTCAGGGAAAAGCATCGCAGCAGCTATCTAGAGCGGTGCCTGATCTCACGAAATACTCTATGTCCATTAATTCGCATGTGCAAAGTCTTATCTATTACGAAAACAAAGAGGAGGGAGTGAGCATCGCTGTATCCGACGACGGTCTAATCGAGAGCATTTTTTATGGACCGTCCTCTCGGGATTCGTCACTTCGATGCTCTGTGGATGCCCATGGGCTGACTTTGCCTTCTACTGCGAGAAAGTTTGATGAGTTTGGAGTACTGGGATCGAACGATGAAGAACTCCGTGTTAAAAATTTTCTTACTGAGGTAAATGTCTGGAACTCTGATGCCTATATCGTTGCGTATATCGGTCGACGCGGCGGCATCGATGGTCTAAGTCGTGCTGCTCGTATCCGAGCTTATCTTGTGAAGCACGGCCTTACCAAAGATAGGATTTTTGTATTGGACGGTGGACTTCGAGAAGAATCGACAATCGAGCTTTATCTTGTTCATAAACCGCGTCAAGAATAACACCCAGCCGAGCCTAAGGGTCGACGGGACAAATCGCATCTAAAGAAGCTGCTTTTTTAACTTCAGCAGCAATTCCTTGGCTTCTTCGGCGCTCACGGAATCGGGGGCTTCGCGAATTTCCTCGATCACCTTTTGATTCGCGAGGTCGAAGAGTGAAGCCTGCGCTGCGGCTTTGCGACGGCCGGCTTTCTCCAGTGCGCCGCCGTTACTTTCTTCTTTCGCAAACACGTCCAGCTCGTAACGCTCAAGGCGCGCCAGGACTTCACGCGCATTGGATAAGACTGCCGGCGGAAGTCCTGCGAGACGCGCTACTTCGATGCCGTAGGACTTCGAGGCGCGGCCGCGTTCGAGTCGATGAAGGAAAACGACTTCACCTTCACGCTCGGTAGCAGTGATTTGATAGTTCTGCGCGCCCGGGAGACGCTCGGCGAGTTCGGTTAGTTCGTGATAGTGAGTGGCGAACAGGGTCTTCGCGGCGTGGTCCGCGGAGTTGTGCAGGTACTCGGCCACTGCCCATGCGATCGAGAGACCGTCGAATGTTGCTGTACCGCGTCCGATCTCGTCGAGCAGCACCAGCGAGCGTGGCGTGGCACTGTGCAGGATGGCGGCTGTTTCGGTCATCTCAACCATGAATGTCGAGCGACCGCGCGTGAGATCGTCTGACGCGCCTACCCTGGTCCAGATGCGATCGAGCAACGGCAGGCGCGCGCGCTCCGCGGGGACGAAGCAGCCGGTTTGCGCGAGGATGCAGATGATGGCTGTTTGACGCAGGATGGTGCTCTTACCGCCCATGTTTGGACCGGTGATGATCAGGAGCCGGTCGGTCGAGTTGTTGAGATAGATGCTGTTTGGAATGAACGGTTCGTCGATGAACGCTTCGATCACAGGGTGACGCCCCTGGATGATCTCGAGCTCGTCGCTGTCGTGTAGCACCGGCCGGGCGTAACGACGCCGGGCGGAAGTTTCAGCAAACGAGGCGAGCACGTCGAGCGCTGCGAGTGCGCGCGCTGTCATTTGAATGCGCTTTGTTTCGGCAGCGATCTGACGGCAGACGTCGGTGAAGAGCGTAGTTTCTAACTGCACGATGCGTTCGTCAGCGCCGAGCACCTTCTTTTCCCAGTCGCGCAACTCGGGCGTGGTGAAGCGTTCTGCATTGGCGAGCGTCTGGCGTCGTTCGTATTCGCTCGGAACTCGCGCGGCGTTTGCTTTGGAGACTTCGATGAAATATCCAAACACGCCGTTGAAGCGGATACGCAGGTTGTTTATGCCGCTGCGAGTGCGTTCGGTGGCTTCGAGAGTGGCGATGATCTGTTTCGCGTTGCGGCTGGTGGAGCGCAGTTCGTCCAGTTCTGCTGAATAGCCGGCGCGAATGGTGTCGCCATCGCTGAGTTTGACGGGCGGATCGTCGTTGATGGCGCGGGTTATGAGATCGCGCACGTCGGGTAATTCGTCCGTGTTCTCAACCAAGACTTCGATTAAAGAGGCTTCCAGTCCGCGTAACACTTCTCGAATCGCCGGAACCTGATTGAGCGATCGCAGCATCGCGCAAAGATCTCGTGGCGTCGCTGAGCCGAGACTGATGCGACCCACCACCCGTTCGAGGTCCGAGACTTCTTTCAACAAACCCCGCAGCTTATCTCTTCGTACCTGCGACGCAAATAAATCTTGAACTGCCGCCAGCCTGGCTTCGACTTCACCTCGCTTAACGCACGGACGCAACAGCCACGCGCGCAGCAGTCGAGCGCCCATCCCGGTCACAGTCTCGTCAATGACCTGTAACAACGACCGTCCACTGCCGCCGGCCAGCGACTCGACTAACTCCAGATTGCGAACCGTGACGCTGTCGAGTACGAGATGATCCTGCGGCTCGAAGTAAACAAGATCTGTTACGTGCTCCGCCGCAGCGCGTTGAGTGTCGCGTGCATAACGCAAACACGCGCCTGCTGCCCGAATCGCTTCTTCTTTGCGACTCAAACCATAGCCATCGAGCGTGCGCACCTTGAAATGATCGAGAAGCAACGTGGTGCAGTCGTCTTTGAGCCACTGCCAGTCGTCCAGAGGTGTCAGGGTCGTGTCGAACCCAAGCGCCTCCTTGGAGTGCGGTGGC
>DASVGE010000282.1:0-7232 GCA_036379695.1 Pyrinomonadaceae bacterium
TGGAACCGGATAATCCCGCCTACAACATCTGCACGGCGATTCGACTGCGCGGCACTCTCAATCTCCCTGCTCTCGAACAATCGTTGAGCGAAATTCTGCGGCGGCACGAGATGCTGCGTACAACTTTTGGCGAGGTCGAGGGGCGGGCGGTCCAGATCGTCAAGCCCGTTAGAAAACTCCGACTGCCTGTCGGCGAGCTCAGCAGCATGACGGAACAGGAGCAGTTCGCGCTGGTCCAGTCTAACCTGAGCCGGGAGAATCGCCGGCCTTTTGATTTAGCCGTGGGGCCACTGCTGAGAACAAGTCTCTGGCGTTTGGGTCCGCACGATCACGTGATGATCCTCGCCATGCACCACATCATTTCTGATGGCTGGTCCATGGGTCTGCTGATCCGCGAGTTATCGGAGATCTACAAAGGATTCGCACAGGGAAGACCATCCGGATTGCGGGAACTGCCGATTCAATATGCCGACTATGCGGTGTGGCAGCGAAACTGGATGCAAGGCGCGGTGTTGGAGGAGCAACTCTCTTACTGGAAGCAACAGTTGCAAGGCGCACCGCCGGCGCTGGCTTTGCCCACTGATCGCCCGCGTTCACAGCGACGCAGCTATGCCGGCGCGCGCGCCTCGATGCAGTTGTCCCCCGCCTTGACGGAAGCGTTGCATGAACTGGGCCAGCGCGAAGGCGTGACACCCTTCATGCTGTTGCTGTCGGCCTTCGCCGTGGTCTCCGGACGCTACAGCGGGCAAACAGATGTGTGCGTTGGGACGCCGGTAGCGAACCGTAATCGAGCGGAGGTCGAAGGGCTGATCGGGTTTTTCGTGAACACACTCGTGATGCGAGTGGAACTCGGCGGGGAAGTAAGTTTCAGGCAGTTGTTAAAACGCGTCAGAGAAGTAGCGCTCGGCGCTTATGCACATCAGGACATCTCTTTCGCTCAACTGGTTGAGAAACTACAACCGCCGCGTGAAGCAAACTGTGCTCCGTTTTTCCAGGTCCTCATCAACTGGCAAAACCTGCCGCGGCAGGAAATAAACTTGCCGGGTCTGACTCTCACCGCCTTTGGCAATGAAACTGGCGCAACGCAATTCGACTTAGGTTTCGATCTGGCCGAAGACTCAAACCGGATTATCGGTTCACTCGAATACAGCACGGAACTGTTCGACGCCTCAACCATCAACCGTCTGTTGAGACACTTTGCCAACACCCTGGAGGTAATGAGCCAGAGTCTTGATCAGTCGATCACGACCTTTCCTTTCCTGGTGGACGCTGAGAAGCAGTTGCTGCTGCACGAATGGAATGACAGCGCGACTGCCTTCAACAACGAACAACTGATACATCAACTGTTCGAGAGCCATGCTGAAAATACGCCGGACCGCGTTGCCCTCGTCTTCGACAATCAACAACTGACCTATGGCGAGTTGAATAGAAGAGCGAACCAGTTGGCCCATCGTCTGCGACGCAGCGGCGTCGGGCCTGACATGATCGTGGGCATCTGCGTGGAGCGGTCTCTGGAGATGATCGTGGGAGTACTCGGAGTACTCAAAGCGGGTGGCGCGTACCTGCCGTTGAATGCCGACTATCCGGCGGAACGGCTCGCCTTCATGTTGCAGGATGCGAAGGTCCCGGTGCTGCTGACACTGGAAGAAAAGCGACCGAACTTGCCGGCCCATGATACCGCCGTAATTTGCCTTGACTCCGAGTGGTCCACCATCGACGGCGAGGCAGAGACGAATCCGTCACACTCCGGCATGCCGGCGAGTCTCGCCTATCTGATCTACACGTCAGGCTCCACCGGCAAACCGAAAGGCATCATGATCGCGCATCGCAGTTTCGTTAATGCCTTTCTGGCCTGGGAACAGTCGTACCGGCTCGGCGACGTCACCACTCACCTGCAAATGGCGAATTTCTCATTCGACGTCTTCTCGGGAGATTTCGTCCGCTCGTTATGCTCCGGCGGCAAGCTCGTACTTTGCCGGTCGGATTACTTGCTCGATCCGGAAAAACTCTACGAGCTGATGTGCGAGCAAGCTGTCGATTGCGCTGAGTTTGTCCCGGCGGTAGTCAGGGTATTGATGAACCATTTGGAAGAGACGCGACAATCGCTGCACTTCATGAGGGTGCTCGCAGTCGGATCGGATAGCTGGCAACTCAAAGAGTACTACCATCTGCGCGACTTGTGTGGTCCGCGGACGCGGCTTATCAACTCCTATGGTTTGACCGAAGCCACGATCGATAGCTCTTATTTCGAATCGAGCGATCCCAATACCGGCGCCGATGGACCAGTGCCAATCGGTCGCGCCTTCGCCAACACACACCTTTACGTCGTGGACTCGCATCTGCAATGTGCGGCCATCGGCGTTCTGGGTGAACTGCTTATAGATGGACCAGGGCTGGCGAGAGGCCATCTCGACCGCCCGGAGATGACGGCGGAGTACTACATCCCCAATCCCTTTTCCACCGAACCCGGAGCCAGGATCTACCGGACCGGTGATCTGGGATGTTATCGCCCGGATGGTTCGGTCCAGTTGCTGGGCCGTTTAGATAATCAAGTGAAGCTGCGCAGCAACCGGCTTGAACTGGGCGAGATCGAAGCTGCGCTCACTGAGCATCCGGCAATTCGCCAGTGCGTCGCCGCCGTGCGGGATGACATGCACGGTGAAAAGCGTCTGATTGCTTACGTTGTTGTCGATCCGAATCATGACGCGCTTCAGCACCTGGCTCCGGTTGGCGAACTGGCCACGGAACAGGTGTCACAGTGGGCCGAGGTTTTCGACGAGCTTTATCGCGAATACGATCCCGAGCAGAAAGTCGCCTTCTATATCAAAGGTTGGGACAGCAGTTACACGGGCCAGCGCATTCCGGGACATGAGGTTGAAGAGTGGATGCAGCAGACGGTCGATCGCATCCGCTCGCTCGAACCCAACCGCGTGCTGGAAATCGGGTGCGGGACCGGATTGATGCTCTTTCGCATCGCTCCTCACTGCGAACACTATTACGCCACCGACATCTCCGAGAATGCGCTGCGCGTGCTTCGACACCAGTTGGACGTCTGGCCGTCACAGCTTCCCGTGGTCACCGTGCAAAAAGATCCGGCGGCAGTGTTTGACGAAGTCGAGCCCGATTCATTCGACACTGTGATCATGGTTTCGGTGGCGCAATATTTCCCCAATGTTGATTACCTGTTGACTCTGCTGCAGAACGCGGTGGATTCCGTCAGACCGGGCGGGCACATCTTTTTGGGAGATGTTCGCAGCTTGCCTTTGCTGAATGCGTTTCACGCTTCTGTACAACTTCATCAGGCCCCGGTTGATTTGCCGCTGGCGGAATTGCGGTATCACGTCCAAACACATCAATCACGCGAAAAGCAGTTGGTCGTCGATCCCGACTTCTTCATTGCTCTCAAACAGCACTTGCCGAAGATTAACGGGGTCAGCATCCTGCTCGAGCGAGGCTGGTCTCGTAATGAACTAAGCAAGTTTCGCTATGACGTAATCATTCACGTAGGACCTCAACAACCCTCCGCGACAGAGATAACGTGGCTGGATTGGCAACAGCAGAATGTAACGGTTGCAAAGATCCGGCAACTTCTCATGGAGACGCATCCTCCGGCTCTGGGTGTGGCCCATGTGCCCAACGCTCGTGTACTGGCAGACGTGAGAGCGGCCGAGTTTCTTGCCAATGCGGATCGCAACCAAACCGTCAGAGACCTGCGACGAGTGTTGCGTGAAGTGGAACATGCCGGAGTCGAGCCGGAAGAGTTTTGGGAGTTGGGTGAGCAGTTGCCGTATCAAGTCGAGATTACCTGGTCCGATACCAGCTCGGATGGATCCTTCGATGTTGTGTTCCGCAGGCAAGGGACCAACGGACTGGGCATCCGGAGACAGGAAAAACCACACAGACCGTGGAAGCAACTTGCGAATGATCCGCTGATGGGAAAGTTTGTGAACAACCTGATTCCCGAGTTGCGCCAGTTCCTGCGACAGAAGTTACCGGATTACATGGTCCCCAACGCTTTCGTCATGCTCGAGTCGCTGCCGTTGACGCCCAACGGCAAGGTAGATCGCCGGGCTTTGCCTGCTCCGCTGGTCGTTTCTGTTGAGCAGCCGATCGGACCGGAGCGATACCAGAATGAGACTGAGCGAGAGTTGGCGCAGATTTGGGCGCAGGTGCTGGGCGTCGGACAGGTTGATCGTGAGCAGAACTTTTTCGAGCTTGGGGGCGATTCGATTCTGTGTATCCAGTTAGTGGCGCGTGCGCGGCAACGAGGCTATGGAGTGACGGCGCGACAGGTGTTTGAACATCCGACGATCGCCGAGCTGAGTGGTGAGGTGAAGCAACTCGGGCAAGTCGCGGCTGCCGTGGCAGAACAAGTGGTTGGGGAAGTGCCGTTGACGCCGATCCAGCGCTGGTTCTTCGAGCAGGAGTTCGAGCAGCAGGATTACTGGAATCAGGCGGTGCTACTGCAAACGCAGGGGCTGCGGTATGGAGTGCTGAAGCAGTTATTGAAAGAACTGCTGGAGCAGCACGATGCTTTGCGGATGAGTTACCGGCAGGAGAATAGGGCATGGCGGCAGTGGAATGCCGGCGTGGGTGAGCGCAGTGAAGCACCGCTGTGGATCGACCTGCGGAGTTTGCCGGCAGCGCAGCAGGCGCAGGTACAGCAGCAAGTGTGCACGGCGTTGCAAGGGAGTCTGGATTTGCAGGCTGGGAAGCTGGTGCGGCTGGCGGTGTTTGAGCGCAGCGATGAGAGCCAAAGACTGTTGTTGGTGGTGCATCACCTGGTGGTGGATGGAGTGTCGTGGCGGATTCTGCTGGAAGACATGCAGCGCGGCTACGAAGAGTTGCGCGACCGTGGGCGCGTGGAGTGGCCGGCGCGGAGCAGTTCGTTCCAGCAGTGGGCGCGACGCCTGGAGGAGTATGCGCGCAGTACGGAATGGAATGCGGAGCAGGAGTACTGGAGTGGGGCGCAGTGGCAGGGCGGGGGGCGGCTGCGAGTGGACCATGAGCGCGGGGCGAACACGGTGGGGTCGGCGCGGATGGTAGTGGTGGAGTTGGGAGCAGAGGAGACGCGGGTGTTATTGCAGGAAGTGACGGGGACGTATCAGATGCAGGTACCGGAGGTATTGCTGACGGCGCTGGCGCGGAGTTTAGGAAAGCGAGAGGGAAGTGAGCGGTGGGTGGTGGAGTTGGAAGGACACGGGCGGGAAGAGTTGTTTGCGGAGTTGGAGGTAACGCGGACGGTGGGCTGGTTCACGAGCGCGTATCCGGTGTGGGTGGAAGTGAAGCGTGAGAGTGAAGCGGGCGCGGCGTTGAAGGGAGTCAAGGAACAACTGCGCGCGGTACCGGGGAAGGGAGTGGGGTATGGAGTGCTGCGGTATCTGGGCAGCAGCGAACAGCGGGCGGCGCTGGAACAGTTGAGTCCGGCGGAGATCAGTTTCAACTACCTGGGCCAGTTTGATCAGACGATGCAACAAGCTTCGCTGTTTCAGCCGGTCCATGAGAGTCCGGGGTTGGTGCTTGGGCCTGCCGGTCATCGAACTTATCTGCTGGAAATCGATGGCGGCGTTAACTCCGGGCGGCTTCAGTTGGGATGGACCTACAGCGAGAACCTGCACCGGCGAGAGACGATCGAGGAGTTGGCCCAGGGATTCCTCGAAGAGTTACGCGACCTGATCGCTCACTGCCTGGCTTCCGATCCCGAGGTTTACGTTCCTTCAGACTTCGCGGAGTTCGGATGGAGCCAGAGTGATGTAGACGACATTCTGGTGAGTATCAAACGAGAGTTGTAGGGGCCATGCACGAAAAGTCATATAAAGCACGTTTCGTTACGGCTATGCCGCCGGATGTGAGATACCGTCTTGAAAAATCGAGCGCCGATCATGGAGTTTGGCTCCTCTCTACTCCGGCTTTGCCGCCGGATGTGAGGCGAGGCTATGCCTCGCCGTCGAGGTTCTCTGAGTTTGGGGCTAGGCCCCTGGTGCGGCCTTTGGCCCATCAAAACCAGGGCATAGCCCATTCAGAATTTAGAGGGTAGCGGCGAGGCATAGCCTCGCCTCACATCCGGCGGCAAAGCCGCAACAAACGCGCAAGCCGCAACGAAACGCGCCTAATTAATTTTCGTGCAATGCCAGTTATAGGAACTTCCATAGCATGAAGGACATTGAAGCTTTCTTTCCGCTCTCGCCGATGCAGCAGGGAATGCTGTTTCACACTCTTTATGCTCCGGAGGCGGAGGCGTATTTCGAGCAGCTGAGTTTCTCGTTGCAGGGCGATTTTGACGACCAGGCTTTCGAGCGAGCCTGGCAGGAAGTCGTCAACCGGCATCAGGCACTCCGCTCGAGCTTTAGATGGGAGGGCGTGAAGGAACCGGTGCAGGTCGTTCACCGGAGCGTCAAGCTCGAGTTTGAAAGGTTGGATTGGACCAGTACTCCAGCTCACGAACAGCCGCAGTTGCTGAACGACCTGCTGCAAAACGACAGACAGCGAGGATTCAATCTTGCACAAGCACCATTGATGCGCCTGACGGTCGTGACCACAGCAGCGAATACTTACCAGTTAGTCTGGAGCCATCATCATCTCTTGATGGATGGCTGGTCCGTACCCATAGTGTTGAATGAAGTCGCGACCTTCTACGTGGCTTTCAGCAAAAGTTCACCGTTACAGCTTCAACCACCGCGTCCTTACAGAGACTACATCGTCTGGCTCAGGAAGCAGGACGTGAACAGAGCGCAGGAATTCTGGCGGAAGCAACTCAAGGGCTTCACTTCTCCAACGAGTCTGCCAAGCGTTCCTTCCGACAACACCGCTGAGCACCGTTCTCTGCACGCACAGTTATCCGCTGCCGAGGCAACCAGGTTGAGGAACTTCACGCGCCGGCATCATCTTACTTTGAGCACCATTGTAAATGGCGCCTGGGCCCTGTTGCTGAGTCGCTGCAGCGGGGAAGCCGAGGTGCTTTTCGGCGTCACCGTGTCCGGGCGTCCAGCCGAGTTTAAAGGCGCGGAGTCGATGGTCGGTCTCTTCATCAATACCTTGCCGTTACGAGTAAGGATCGATCCACATGAGTCACTCTCCAACTGGCTCAAGGCACTTCAACTACAGCAGATGGAGATGCTGCAATTTGAGTACAGCCCCCTGGTCGACATTCAAGGGTGGAGCGACGTGCCGCGCGGGCGCCAATTATTCGAGAGCATCATGGTGCTGGAGAATTACCCGGCGCCGCCCTCTTC
>DASVGE010000283.1:0-10861 GCA_036379695.1 Pyrinomonadaceae bacterium
AAAGCCGGGTGAGCATTCTTTTCATTCCATAATCATGAGAAAATCAACACAGACTCGAACTACTCATTTCGTCGCTCTCCTGGCAGGCAGTGTCCTTCTTGCTGTATCTGCTCTCGACGCTGCGGCCAATAACGGCCCGAGAATCCCTGTGGTGTCAGTACGCAAAGACGCCGATGGGATTACTCTGAAAATGAATCCCGGCCTTTTGAAGCTGCAAGTGTTTTCTTCCGATGTGATTCGAGTATGGTACGCGCCTGGAGACACGATGCCGGCGAGTAAGAGCCTGGCCGTGATCGGTAAACCAACTCAGAGTGCGTGGCGGCTTATCGAAACTTCAACTGAGGTGCGTCTCACAACTGCGGCACTTGAGGCGCGGGTGAACCGCGCGACTGGCGCGATTTCATTCTTCGACAAGAATGGAAAGCCGATTCTCGCTGAACCGCCGGAGGGCGGCAAACGCCTGACCTCGAATCGGGTTGGCAATCTCGACACTCTGCGCAGCCAGCAAGCATTCCTTTTGGCGGATGAAGCGATCTACGGACTGGGCCAACATCAGCAGGGCTTAATGAACTATCGCGGATCGAGTGTGAAATTGCTGCAGGAGAATCGTGAAGTGGCTGTTCCGATGCTGGTTTCCAGTCGCGGTTATGGCGTCCTCTGGGATAATCCCGCAGTCACAATTGTAAATGTCGGAGCCAACGAGGCTGCGACGATTCCGCCGCGGCAGTTGTTCAGCGATGACGGTCAGCCCGGCGGCCTGAGTGCCAGCTATTTTCACGGCGAATACTTTGATGAAGTGGCGCAAAAACGCATCGATCCGCAGATAGATTTCAACTGGTCGTCAACCCCTCCAGCAAACCTGTCGCACGATCACTACAGTGTACGTTGGTCCGGTTTCGTGGAAGCTGAGCAGGCGGGAGAGTACATGCTACTCGCTACTGCCGACGATGGTGTGCGCCTTTGGATCGATGACACGCTGGTGGTGGACAACTGGAGCATACATCCACCGGAGACTTCGGTAGCCAAACTAAAATTTGCAGCGCGCAGCCGGCATCGCATTCGGATGGAATATTACCAGGGAGCCGGCGGCGCGGAGGTACGGTTGGCTTGGCAGGTACCCTCTGCAACCCGCCTGCCACTTACGTGGAACTCCGAGGCAAGCGATTCGATTGATTACTATTTCATGTATGGACCAGCGCTTGACAAGGTGATTGCGGCCTACCGCCACTTGACCGGAGCGGCGCCTATGTTTGGCCGTTGGGCATGGGGATTCTGGCAGTGCAAGAACCGTTACGAAACGCAGCAGGAGTTGCTGGATGTGGTGAGCCGATATCGAAGTCAGCACATTCCAATCGACGGCATAATTCAGGATTGGCAATATTGGAATCCGCATCCGTGGGGCTCGCATCAATTTGATGACAAGCGCTATCCCGATCCAACAAAGTTAATGAGTGAGTTGCACAGTCAGAATACTCGCCTGCTGATCTCCGTCTGGCCAAAGTTCGACGTCGCCAGCCCGAACGCAGATGAGCTGCGCGCAGCGAGCGCTCTCTATCCGCAGGTCCTTCCTTACGTTTATCCTGCGGGACGGGGGCAATGGTATGACGCATTCAATCCCTCGGCGCGCAACATCTACTGGCGTCAAATGTCAAAGCAGCTTTTTTCGAAGGGCATCGATGGCTGGTGGTTGGACGCCAGCGAACCTGAACTCAGCGGCAACTGGGGAGAGTTTCGCAACTTCACGACAGCCGAGGGTTCAGGCGCGCGAGTCTTCAACGCATATCCTCTCATGCACACCAGCGCGGTTTACGAAGGGCAACGCGCAGAGAACTCGAGCAAGCGTGTGTTCATACTGACGCGGTCGGCTTACGCTGGTCAGCAGCGCAATGCGGCGGTGACCTGGTCGGGCGACATTGGCGGAACGTGGGAAGTGTTCGCAAAGCAGATTCCTGCCGGGCTGAATTTTTCGTTGAGTGGCATTCCTTACTGGAACAGCGACACGGGCGGATTCTTTAGCGGCGACCCCGCTAATCCCGCTTATGCCGAACTCTTTACTCGCTGGTTCCAGTTCAGCGCCTTCTGTCCGATGTTACGCGTTCATGGTGATGGTCCACCAAAGGAAATGTGGCGCTTCGATCCAGCGATGCAGAAGATTCTGATTAACTTTGACGAATTTCGCTATCACCTCTTGCCTTATATTTATTCAGTCTCCTGGAGAGTAACGAACGAAGGTTATTCAATGATGCGAGCGCTGGTAATGGATTTTCGTGAAGACTCTCGCGTCTACAACATCGGCGATCAATACATGTTTGGCCCGGCACTAATGGTCGCGCCCGTAATCAAGCCGGGCGTTGCAACGCGCACGGTCTATCTTCCTGCCGGCGCAAGTTGGACTGATTTCTGGACCGGAAAGACATACACAGGCGGACAAACGATCGATGCGTCCGCCCCAATTACAACGATGCCGGTGTTCATCCGCGCAGGAAGTATTATTCCTTATGGGCCACAGGTCGAACATTCCGGGGAGAAAAATGATCCGATCGAGTTGCGCGTGTATCCCGGCGCCAATGGAGCGTTCACGTTGTATGAAGATGAAGGCGATAACTACAATTACGAAAAAGGTGCCTACAGTACGATCCCGATTAGCTGGAATGATTCAACCAGAGTCCTGAGGATCGGGAAACGTGCGGGCTCATTCGCAGGCATGAGGAAAGAGCGCACATTCCGCGTCGTGTTGGTTTCATCAGGACACGGGGTTGGAGTGCCATCTACCAGCGAGCCTGACGTTTTGGTGCATTACCGAGGCACGCCCTTGACTATCCGTCCGGAGCGGTAACGCTGGCATAGCACAACGTGCAAGTCTCGACTTGCGTTGAATCGAAGGACAGAGAAGTTCCCTGGTGCGTATGACGATCAGGAATGATGTGTAGACGATCACTATCCCTGTGAACGCTATGTGGAGATCGAAATGTCAGCTGAGACCGCTTATCCTGAACGGCGCGATCCGGCTACTCGTACCTGAACGCCACTAAGGGATCGACCTTGGTCGCGCGCCGTGCCGGGATGTAAGTCGCCAGTATCGAAACAACGATCATTAACGCTGATACACTGGCCAGGGTCCACACGTCAGTCGGAGTTACCCCGAACAATAGACTCTCGATTAGCTGTGTCATGATCAGGGAGCCAGCCAATCCGATCGCGACTCCTATCAGCACCAATGTCATTCCATTTCGCATCACCAACGACATCACGTCGCTGGTCTGTGCGCCGAGCGCCAGTCGAATACCAACCTCCCGCGTGCGTTGGGTTGTGACGTGCGAGACGACGCTATAGATCCCCACGCTCGCGAGCGTCAAGGCAATCGCGGCCAGCACAACGAGCCATGTCATGGCGAATCGTTCCCGTGCGATCGAATCGGAGATCAAGTCAGCCATCGGAACTATGCTATGCGGTGGTTGATAGGGATCCTGCTCCAACATGGTACGCCTCACTGCGGCAGTCATCGCTGCCGGATCGCCCGTTGTACGGACCACCACATTCATCACCGTATACGGAATTTGCGCCTGCGGGACAAACAATTCCGGTTGCCAGTTTTCAATGAGACCATAGGACTTCGTATTTCCGACAACCCCCACCACCTCATATGTCTGCCAGTCAGCCCAAACAAATCTGAGCCGTTTGCCTACTGGGCTTTCCCCTGGCCAAACGCGTTCAGCAAGCAGCTGATTGACAACAACGACCCTGGGCGAGTCAGAACGATCCTGCTCAAGAAAACCGCGGCCCTTCATAAGAGGTATTCCCATGGCGCGAAAATAATCCGGTGTAGCGGCGCGAAACTTGGCCTTAGGTGCAGCCGCGTTCGCCGGCTCTGCTTGTTCGGCGCGGTGATAAGGCACATCGAAGTCGATGCCGAACGGATTCATCGGCAGCACGGTAACGGCCGCCGCGTCGTATACACCGGGTAGACTTCTCAGCCGGTTCGCCAACTCCTGAAAGTAGGTGACCTGCCGATTGCCTTCCCGGTAATCGTCGCCTAGAGCAATGCGCGCCACGAGCAAACCATCCATCTGAAACCCGGGATTAACTTTGACCAGTTGCACAAAACTTCTAATCAGTAGTCCGGCCCCACTGAGCAATGCCAACGCCACCCCAACTTGCGCCACGACGAAAGCGCTCTGCAATCGGTTGCGCCGCCAGCCGCCGGTGGTCATATGCGTGCGGTTGTCTTTAAGGGCATCGTTGAGATTGGGACGACAGACGTAAAGCGCGGGAGCCGAGCCGGCCAGAACGCCGCTAAGGAGCGACGCCCCGATCGTGAAGATCAATGTCTCACGATCAATGCCGATTTCATCGAGCCGCGGCAACTGATCGGGAGCGAGCGATTTTATTAGTTCGAGCGCGCCCGCTGCCGCAAATAAACCGAGCACTCCCCCGCAAAGTGCGACGATAAAGGCTTCGCAAAGCAGTTGTTGCACGAGTCGTCGATTGGAAGCGCCGAGCGCCGCGCGAACAGCGATTTCATGTTTGCGTTGGGCGGCTTTGACCAGAAATAAATTGGCGACGTTGGCGCAGGCGATCAAAAGCACGAAGCCGACTGCTCCCAGGACGATGAACAAAGTCAGACGCACGCTGCCGACCGTATGCTCAGAGAGTAAGACCAGTCTAATGCCACGGTCACGATTGCTGTTTGGAAATTGCGCCGCCAATGCTTTCGCAATGCCGTCCATTTCAGCTTGTGCCTGGTCAAGAGTGAAGTTCGGTTTGAGCCGGCCGATCACTTGCAGATAGGTCTGCCCACGATCAATCTCGTTCGGCTGGAAATTCATCGGCAGCCAAAGATCGGCCTCTCCGGCGGAACTCTTAAAACCATGCGGCATGACACCGATGATCTGAAAATCTTTCTTTTCGAGTTGGATCTTCGTTCCACTCACTTGGGGGTTCGAGGCGAATTGTCGTCGCCACAGCTCATTGCTGATGACAACTACTTGCGTGTCGCTTTCTTCAACAGCAAAAGTTCGCCCGAGCGCTGCCGGGACACCCAACAGCGAGAAGTAGTTTGCCGAGACGACGCTTGCGCTCAACTCCAATGCCGGCGTCTGGCTCGTCAAGGTCAACGAGGTCAGCCGTTGCCAGGCAGCGGCGTCTAATAAACAGCGATTCTGGCGCTGCCAATCAAGCAGATTTGAAAGCGAGGTCATCTCCAGCTCGCCGCCACGCGCCAAATTGGTTTCCCAGATTCTGACCAGGCGTTCTGGATCATGGTATGGCAGCGGTCGAAGCAAAACTGCATTGACGACACTGAATATAGCGATGTTCGCGCCGATGGCGAGCGCTAACGTGATCACGGCTACAAGCGTGAAGCCAGGATGCTTCAGCATTCCTCTGATACCGTGGCGAATATCGTTTATCAGTGCTTCCATGGCCATAACTCCGATCATCAGTGCTTCAAAATTCGAAGTTTGTGCAAAGACCCCCGGCGATCATAGTGGACTCTAACTCAAAGCTGACTATCTATTTTTGGCTTAAGGGATGAACGGGACGAATGGGCGGACGAGGAGGCTATTGATCCAGGGCGCTCAAAACAGCAGTGGGATCCGGTATATCTCGAAGCCCCTGAACGCAATCACATCCGCTAGGCCTTGCACAAAAGTCATTTTGGCGCGCTTCGCTTCGGCTTCGCCGCCGGATGTGCTTCGGCTTCGCCGCCCGATGTGAGGCAAGGCTATGCCTTGCCGTCAGGTTTTTAAAATAATGTTCGGGGCTAAGCCCCCGGTTCGGCCTTGGCCCATAAGTCCTTAGGGCAGAGCCCGAACCGAGGGCACAGCCCACTACTACGAGGGGTGCTAACGGCAAGGCATAGCCTTGCCTCACATCCGGCGGCGAAGCCGAAGCACATCGGGCGGCGAAGCCGCAGCGAAGCGCGCCAAAATGACTTGAGCCGAAGCGAAGCGCGCCAAATTACTTTTGTGCAAGGCCGCTTTAAGGCTTTAAGGCAAGCCTCACTTGAACCAGGCGTATTGCCAGGCAACGGCGATGGTGTTGAGGTCGCCGCCGATACGTGTGGTGACGCCCTTCGCCCAGGCAATCTTTACTGATTGCTGTCGATTAAGTGGAAACGAGAACGTTGCGCCGATGCGCGCGTTTTTCTGACGGTCTTCGTTTTCTTTATCGTCTATGACCGTGCTGCCGCCGCGATAAAAGGTTGCGTTACCCGACACCCACATGCGCGGGCGCAGCGTGTAAATCACACCACCTTGAAACGATGCCATCGGTTTTTGCTCGCGGCGTGAGTTACCGAGAAAACTCTTATTGGCGGTGAACAGCCAGGTGCCTCCCATGACTTCAAACGTCCAGCGACCTTTGGGTTTTGAAATCCCGATTTCGGGCTTGAACGCCCAGCGGTTTGAGCCCGGGTTGACGAGGCGCGCCGGATCGTATTGTCCCGAGGGTACGACGATCGAGACACTCGCTCCGATAATCGTTCCCGGCTTGCGTTGCGCGAACTCGGCTGGACTAAGTGCCGCTCCTCCCTTCAAGAGCGTCGAGAAACGGACTCTGACGTCTCCTCCGCCTGAGCGTCTCACCTTGATTTGATCTTCGAAAACCGTTCCTTGTGCGGTGCCCCAGATATAAGGGAAGAGAATAGCGACGTTGGCCTGTCGCCCGGCAAGATTAAAAGCCCCTCCGTAACCGACAGAAGCAGCATTGAGATTGACGCTTACGTCTTTGAGTGGAAGTGACGCGTCCAGCAGAACGTCGCCCGATTGATGACCGTAGCTGAGTAAAACGAATTGTGTGCCTGTGGGTGTCGGAGAATAGGCACGTGGTTCTATCTCCTGGCCTGCAGCAGTAGTTGCGAGGGCTATCCACAGACTACACAGATTGATTAAATGAAATCTGTGTAATCTGCGGATCAATAGGACCATCTTCGCTCAACAGAGCACCACGGAAAGGGCCAGACCGGCTTCGCTCGTTTCTTTGTACTTGCTGTTCATGTCCTTGGCTGTTTGGGCCAGGGCCTGGACGGTAGCGTCGAAGTCGATACGATGCCGGGACGCGATCTCGTTGCTGGCGATCGCATACGCGGTCCACGCCTTGACGGCGCCGAATGCGCATCGCTCGATGCATGGGACCTGCACGTAACCGGCGACTGGATCGCACGTCATGCCCAGGTGATGCTCAAGCGCCGATTCTGCGGCGTTCTCAACGACGCGCGATTCCGCGTCGTTGGCAGTAGCGATCAATGCTGCCGCCATCGACGACGCCACGCCGATTTCCGCCTGGCAGCCACCTTCGGCAGCCGACAGGGTTGCGTGGTGCTTGCACAGATAGCCGATTGCCGCCGCCGCGAGCATGCCTTCACGGACCTTTTGCAGTGGGATTTTCCGGTTCTCAACCAGTCCATACACCAGGGCCGGCATGACTCCGGCGGAACCGCCGGTTGGCGCAGTGATCACGAGGTGACCGCGACCGTTTTCTTCGGATGCTGCCAGCGCGTAAGCTGACAGAACACCGATGCCGCGGTCTGATTGGTATGAATCGTCCATCGCGCGTTTGTAAACAGTTGCTGCTTTGCTGGCCAGTTTGATTGGACCAGGCAGCACGTCACTCTCCGGCATGTTCAGACCCGACTTTACCGTCGCGACCATTGCGTTGATGATCTTGTCGACAAAGGCATAGACTTCCTCTTCTGTCCTGCTGGCGATCGACATCTCGTTGGCCAGCATCACTTTTGCGATCGAGATCTTATTATTGTCAGCGTGCGCCCGAAGCTCTTTCATCGTTGCGAACGGATACTTCGGAGCGTTCTTCTTCGGCGGCGTATAGCCTTTCCACTCGATGAAACCGCCGCCAACCGAGTAATACTCCTGCTCGAGCAGTACCTCGTTTCCGGCCATGAGTTTGGCGATCATGGTGTTTGGGTGTTTGAAGTCGCCCTTGGTTGCGTCGTAAATAATGTCTTTAAGACTGACGTTGAACGTTGTGGGACCGAGCTTCACCGGGAAGGACTGGTCAGGCTTGTCGCGCAGGCTGTCGAGAAACTTCGGATCGACCGTCGCCGGTTCTTTGCCGACGATTCCGGCGAGCGCGGCACGCTCGGTGCCGTGGCCTTTACCGGTTGCGCTCAGACTACCGAATAAGTGGACCTTGAGCGCCGTCGCCTTGGCGAGCTTTTCCGCGGGAAGTTTCGAGGCTCTTTGATAAAAATCGTAGGTTATACGCATCGGGCCGATCGTGTGCGAGCTTGATGGGCCAGGCCCTACCTTGTAGAACTCGTCGATCGTCGTCATCACCGGGCCTTTGCCCTTCTGCACCACGTTCAGGTTCGGGTCCAGTGGCGGAGTGTTGGGAGCCGCAGCCGTAGACCGTGCGGTTTTCTCCTGTGCGGAAATAGCCTGACCGGTGATGACAGCGGTTGCAGCGACCACCGCACCACGCATCATGAAAGTACGGCGATCGACACCGGCGGGGATCTCCTGCGAGATCACCTGGCTGGTATCGGCCAGTGGGTCCTCATGAACACCGGCAGGTCTTATAGTCGAGCTAAATTTCTCATTCTCTAGATTGGACATGGCACACCTCAACCTTTCACCTAAAATCAGGCATCATCTTTATTTCTGAGTATCGGAAAGTTTGAGGGAATTAATAACTGTCAGAATTACTAGGGACGGGGTGCGCAAGTCTATCCGGGAGTTTGTCCGATTACACCAACCTGCACTAGTTTCTCGAACACTTCAATAACGTGGTCCGGGTCCAGGAAAGCAACGGAATCAATGATCTCATCACGATCCTGACTCCGGCGATATATTTGAGACGTTATCAAAGCTGCGGCGAGTGTCCGTTCGTTCACTGGCAACTTAATCAAAGCAGACTCAAAGCTACCTAAAAAGAGTTCGACATTAGAAGTATCCGGTGGGAAAATCGTCACGACTTCTTGAAGCGTGGGTTCTACCACGCTGTTTATATACATCTCGAAAGATTGCCCGTCCGCATTGACCGGTTTCAGTTCGATCATTTTCTTACTTACAAGGACTTCGATGGCGCTGCTTATCAACGGTGACTCTATGGCCAATCGAGTTTCGGATGCGAGTGGTGTGGTTCCAGGATTTGCAAATATGTCCATCAGAACGCGAGCTTGCCCCAGAGTCAACAAAAAGTCTCCTGAAGCTTCGCCTAATAGTCGCAACACAGAGATTGCTTTCTCGACTCTGTTATCCAGCACTCGCTGATCCTCAGTGACAGGTTCCTGCTTCAAGGCCGGATGCAACGTTCGCAGTCCAACCGCGAAGCTGCTGGCAAGCAGATTCAATTCGGCAAAAAGAGGCTGGTCTTGCAACATATCAATCATTCCTGAATTCATGACATTAAAAGACGCCCGGTAGACCGAATCGCTATAGACAACGTTGGCATCAAATCTCCAGGTTGTTCCTTCGGTAGTTTCGTTTGTGCCAAGGAATTCGATTTCTTCAATGACCTTTTCGACAGGTACCTTTATTTCTTCATCAACGTTCTCTGCCCAGGGAATTTGTTTCGGTTTTTCCACAATCATAAACGTTCCATGCTCAGCCCCGACGGCCGCACACAAAAAGCGAAGGTAATCTGATGCTTTCTGTGCCTCATTTAAGACCAGCGGTAGACGATGGTTAAGTTCATGGATTGCCGGCGAAGTACCGTCAAGAATACTCAGTCCGGAGGGATGATGCACAAAGGTTAGATATCCGGAAGAATCATTGTTAAGGTGGGCCAATGCCTCCACCAGGAAGCTGTTCTCAGGATAAAATGATAACGGCAGCTTTCGTACCGCCACAAATTGAGTAACCCAGTCTCCGTGAGTCAATGACAGTGCATCGATAGCTTGCGCAAGTAGATCCCTTGCTTCTACAGGTTCTACGCTAACCCAATCTCCTTCAATCAATGGAGGAATCTCCCACACCGAATTCTCATTCGAGTTGAGGTCCCCTAAAAGCTTATCCGAAAGTATCAAGTTTTTGTTGAGCACTCGCCGCAGCAAAATCATCGCCCCACTGACTTAGTAGTCGCGCCGCGCCATTGATCTCGTTTTCGCCGAGTCCGGCGATTAAATTCGGTGAACGCCCGTTATCTTTCCAGGAGCCCGCCGAAAGCATTAACTGCGTGCGGATACGAATCAAGTCGCGCTCTTCATTAGCCCACTCGCGTGCTTTGGCCCAATGGTCCAACACCGACTCATGAACCAGGCGGACGCGATTCCACGACCCCTCAACAATCAGCCTCTTGTCCAGCAGCGCCGAAAATATGGGTGTGGCTCTCAGATCGGTCGGAATCACCGCGGGCCGGAGATCGAAGAGCTTAAGATCGGAAGAAGATGGCGTAACCAATCGGCGCAGTATGCGTGCCAGAGCGCGCTCCTGGTTCCGCAGATTCCTGGATAGTTTTTCCGCCTGCGACAGCGCTTCGGCTCCAAGTTGATCGATGCAAAGTGCGAAGTTAGTGAAATGCTTGTATTCGGATAGGGTCAATAACTTTGGCTTGATTGTGACCGTGGCAGACTCGGGGACCGACAAAAACTTTGAAAACTGTCGACTTAGTGAATCGCCGTTCTCGGGTTCGTGCGCACTCCTTCGTTCTGCTCCGACTGTCAGCGCCGCATCTTGAGCTTGCCAATGGTCATACATTCTGGAGAGTGTGACGGAAACCAGGGGCAGGATGCTGGCGCTGGCGGCATTGAGCGTGTCATCCACGACGCCCAAAATGTTGTCCCGAAGTTCCTGCGTCAGCGCTTCCTCCAGTTCGAGACCTTTGCAAAGAAATGGATTTTGAATGATCTCCTCGATCTCTTCTGCGGGAAAGTGAAGCCCAATGTAACCACCCTTGTTGAATA
>DASVGE010000284.1:0-3444 GCA_036379695.1 Pyrinomonadaceae bacterium
CGTCGGGTCACGACCGGCAACACGAACCCGACGCTACCGCGTTACGGTACTGACCCGACCCATTAACGGAGAAAAGATGAGACGTCTCGGTTCAATCGCGCCGCGCAGACTGCGATGACGGCTTTGTGGCGTGACCCGTGAAGAATGAGACGGGCTACCGCTCGAAGTGCGCTAATCCTGGCCGCAACCGAGATTGAGACTGTCGCTAAGTGGCGCAAGAAGAGTAAGCTATCAACTAAAAAGAGATGAGTGAAACAAATGCTAACATCTTCAAAGCTGTAGACGCGGGACGCGGCGGCACGACTTTCCAGGAAGTTGTTTCGCAGCTGCGCGAAATGATTCATCGCGGCGAGTTGCGCCCCGGCGATCGACTGCCACCGGAAAGAGACCTCGCCAAGCTGCTCGGTGTTAGTCGTCCAACTTTGCGGGCAGGTATCAGTTCGCTGGCCGCTGTCGGCGTATTGCAACCGCGGCGCGGCGCCGGCACTTTCGTCGTCGAAACAGAAGGGCCACCGGCGCTCGACAGCAATGCGTTGCGGTTGATGGCGTCGCTGCAACGGTTCACGCCGGCTGAGATGTTTGAAGCACGACGATCGCTCGAGATGGCGATTGCTGCACTGGCTGCGGAACGTGCGACCGGCGAACAGATGGCGGAGATGTCGGAAGAGATTACCGGCATGTTTGCGTCGCTTGATGAGCCGGAACAGTTTCTGGTGCACGACATGCGATTTCATCAAACAGTCGCAGCCGCGTCGGGCAACAGGATACTTACGGCGTTGATGAACATGGTGGCGACGATCCTGTTTGAAGTGCGCAGCAAGACGGTGAAACGAGCGCGCGATCTCAAGGAATCGGCTGAGATGCATCGCACGATCTATCGCGCGATTCGCGAACGCGATCCGGAGGCAGCGCGTAACGCGATGCGCGATCACCTGATGCTCGCGCAGAAAGCACAGGAGCAGGAAGAAGAGTTTGACTAGCCACAAAAAGGCACAAAAAACACAAAAAAGGTTTCATCAATGATTATGTGTCTTTTGTGCATTTTTGTGGACAGATAGGACGATGTCAGCGATAAGCAAAAAAGATATTCGGCGGCTATTGAAATGACAACTGCTTGCCGGTGGCCAGGTCGAAGATTATGTCTCGATCTCTGGGCCGTTGTACGTGTTGGAATTGCTTGAGCCGCGCCTCTTCCTTTACGCGGTCAACGCCGATGCGGAAACCGGGCGCGGTACCTTCAGCGATGAGCCAAACCTCTCCCTGCCAGGCGAGATGGAGATTGTTGCGCACAGGAAAACCTCCCTGCTTCACGGCGACCGTGATGTGGTCGGGCGTGTACACAAACAGGTAGTCTTCGCCGAGCTGCTCCAGCATCGAGCCGAGCAGGATGGCCTTGTTGCTGCAATCCGACTGTCCGGACATCAAGACCTCGTTTGGCCTCTTTAGCAACTCGAACCTGTAAGTCGTCTCGCGCAGGTCGTACTTGATCTCGTTTGAGACGAAATCGAGCACTCGTTGCACGCGGGCTTCACGCGCGCCTTCAGCCTCGGGTTGGATGTCGCGAGTGAGTTCGTCCACGAATCGTCGCAGCGAAGGCTCTCGTGGGTTAGCGACTAACGCCCCGTGGTTCGCGAAGATTACAGGCTGTCCTGCTCGCATCTGTTCCGTCCGTGCGTTCATCGGCCCGCCGAAAATGCTCTTGTTCGAGAGGAAGTCGTCCAGCTCGCGCATATCAAGCGTGTAGGTCGCCTGCTTAAATGGAAACTTCAGGATCATCCCGTTATCAAACTTGATGTTGTCGATCGGTGTCTTGAAGAAAAGATACTTCTCCTCGGAGCGCGGAAGTGAATACTTGCCGAGGCGCAGCCGGCCCGCATCGTCCTCGGCCATGACGATCCGTTTTGAGTCAATGATGAATCGCCCGACCATCGACTCGAACGTGTCGCCCATTTTCTCCGGCGCGGGCGCAGAGAAGTAGACTTCCCTGTCAGGTACTTGCAACAACTCCAGGTGCACGGGACCGAGCACTTGCTCGGAGACTTTTGTGCCAACGAAGCCTGGTTGCGCGAGGCAGGCGAGCACCGCATCGCGTGTGCGCTCATCGACAGTGCGCTCGACTAACTGCCGCCGTTTCCCTTTCGCCTCGGTCTTTCGAGTTGACCTGTAGAAAGCCCACGCTCCGGCGCCCACTGCGAGCATGATGGCGACTGCCACGATCACCATCCACGTCTTCGAACGTGCCGGCGCGCTGCCGCTGAGAGTGAGTAGAACTGGGAAGTCGGGACGTTCCGGTGGAGTCATGAGATGGTCTCCTTTTGCACAAAAGACACAATTACAGAACAATGGCCAAGAAGACAAGAGACTTTGGTCTCAAATCAGCGTTATTCTGTTGGCTCGGAGGTAAGCTGATGAGGGGTTACGTCACCAATATCGAAAACGACACGCTCGAGAATGAGGATTTCAGGAGGGTGTTGTATACCGCAAGACACTTGCAGCTCGTTTTGATGAGCCTTCGTGGGAAAGAAGAAATCGGTGAAGAGGTACACGAGCTGGACCAATTCATTCGGATCGAGGCTGGACAAGGGATCGCGATTCTTGATGGAGTCGCGCATCGACTTTCCGATGGCTCTGTCGTCGTCATTCCCGCTGGCACGAGACATAACATCATCAACGCTTCAGAAACTGAGGAGTTGAAACTCTACACGCTTTACGGTCCACCGGAGCACCGCGACGGCACAATACATCGCACCAAAAGCGATGCGTTGATGAACGAAGAGCATTTCGACGGTGTCACCACCGAATAGGAGACATTATGAAAGTCCAATGGTTGAAAGACGCTGACGCGGCACTCGCGGAAGCTAAAAACAGTAAGAAACCTTTGCTCGTCGACTTTAGCGCCGCACCCGCGTGAGGTGCATGTGCTCGGCTGGAAGCTGAGTCATACGACAACGACGAAGTCGCTTCATTCATTAACGATACCTTCGTGCCACTCTCGGCACACATCAAAGAACATCCGGTTTACTTCCATCGCTTCGACGTACTGTGGACGCCGTCCGTGCTCATCCTCGATTCCAGGGGAGTTGAAAGAGTTCGTCTGGAAGGTTATTTGCCGAAGGATGAGTTTCGCGCCTGGTTGGAGCTCGGCCTCGCGCGTGTTGCGTTCATGAGCAAAGCGTGGGCCGAGGCTGAAAGCAGGTACGCCGCGGTGCTCGATAAGTATCCGAATTCAAAAGTTGCTCCCGAAGCTCTTTACTGGAAAGGTGTCAGTCGTTACAAAGCGACCAACGATCACACCGTGTTGGGCGAACTGCCGGGCCAGTTTAAAGAGAAATACCCGGATAGCCTCTGGGCGCTGAAGACGATCGCGTGGGAGCATTAGTTAGTTTGAATTGAGCGCCTCCTTGGAGTGCGGTGCCTTGGCACCGCTTTGGTCTTTATTTCCCG
>DASVGE010000285.1:0-17336 GCA_036379695.1 Pyrinomonadaceae bacterium
GCTATGGTCTTGTTTTCGAACGACTTGTGCCAAAGCGGTGCCAAGGCACCGCACTCCAAGGAGACGCCCAAAACGGAGGGATACTATGAGAAGCAAGACTTTTTTCTATGCGTTAATCCTCGCTGCTGCAACCGTTATTGCCACAAACGCGCAAACATCGGAGAGCAAATCAATCCTCAAGCGCGGTGACGCGTTGGTGGCCCAGGAAAAGTACAAACTGGCGATCGAAGAGTATCGCAAAGTCTCAACGCGCGATGCTGATTCTTATGCGCGCGCCACTTACAACATCGGCGTTTGTCATTACGAGCTCTGGCTAACGGACGAAGCGATCACGTTTTACCGGCGCGCTATCGAGTTGAAGCAGGGAAACTATCCGAGAGCGTCTTATGCGTTGGGCGTAGCGCTGGAAGATCAGGGAAAGACAACTGAAGCGAAGATGGCCTACGAGCAGGCCGTGAAGGCTTCGCAGCGCGAATTTGCACCGGCCACGTACCGGCTCGGTTTGATCGAAGCGCGCGCCGGCGAGTTCAACAAAGCCGCTGCCCTGTTTCGCGAAGCCGCCGCGCGCGCCGGCGAGCATGTCGCTGCGAGTCATAACAATCTCGGCGTGATGCTTGCGCAGCTTGGCTTTATGAAAGAAGCAGAACAGGAATTCGTGATTGCTCTCAAACAGGCAAATGGCGACTTCACTGACGCCGCTCACAACCTCAACCTCTGCCGCTCACTCTCAGCCAGCCTAAGACCGGTTTACAAACTTTCTCTGTAAAGAAAAACCATCCACAGACAATCTGCGTAATCTGTGGATGGTTTTATGTGTCTTTTGTGCCTTTTTGTGGCTCTACTTCGGGTTGGCCTGGCTCGTCTCGTCAGTCTTCGTCTTCACGTAAATATCGCCGCGCAGAGTCATGCCGGCCTTGTTTGCAAGTGTCACCAACGCTGACTGAAGGATCTCCTTGTTCTCGAGTTTGAAGCTCGTGATGCCCGACACCTTCGAATCCGGATCGTTGTATTGCAGCGTCAGATAGCGAACCTTGGTTTTGATAAAGCGCGCCGGAAGCGAGTAGATACTCGGTACGTTTTGGGCAACTGTCGCTGCTGCTGGTTGTCGTTTCTGCGTATCCGCAAATGCCGAAGTGATGGACTCATACGGTATCGAAATCTCTTTCGGCGGTTTCTTGTCTTTGAAGAGCAAACGGTTGTTCACGTCGTCAAATGTCAACGTACCTTCCATCGTCTTGGTGTAACCAAACACGCCGCCTTCATATTTCGCTTTGAGTGTCGTTGGCGCCGGCTTAACCGAACTCTTCGCCGCCGGGTCGGGCTCCACGGCGCGAGGACGCTGTGCGAAGACACCGGTGAGCAACACTCCGACCAGGAGCAGAGCGGAAATGGTTTTCATAAAATTCTCCTTGTGAACTAAATCAGAATTGATTGGCCCACCTGGGCGCCTGATAGAGCATCCACCAGAGCAACAACTGAACCGCCAGCACAACAAGACCGACTATCGTGCTCGCGTAACACACGCGTCGAGAAGACTTTTGTTGCAAACGATAGGATCTGACTACGCCAACCGTTCCGAGTACGACCGCGCCGGGACAGAAAACAATGCCGAGATAAGGCACTAAAGAATAAGTCGCGAATGCTCGCGCTGTTCCCGGCAAGCCACTCATTTCGCAAACGGTTTCACACGTTCAATCGATTCCTTGAAATCAGGATCGGCGGGGGCTAACGCTGCGCCCTTCTCGTACGCAGCGAGTGCTTTTGCATACTGCTTCGTCACTTCGAATGCATAGCCGAGCTCGCGATAGACGTTCACGTCCTCGGGCGATTTCTTCGACGCCGTTTCCAGCGCTGCGATTGCCTTCGGGAAATTGGTAGCACGAGAATGGGCGACGCCAAGCAGATAGAACGTGACGCCACTTGCATCCTGAGCCGTGGTGGCGCGTTCGAGCACTCCGGCTGCACGCGGATACTGCTTCGAACCAATCAAGGCCTGGCCGAGGAGCGTAACCGCTTCGGCGTCGGTGCGCAGTTTTATCAAGCCTTCGCCCGCACGTACTGCGCTCAGATAGTCGGCCTCGGCCTTGGCGGGATCAGTGCTCGTCGCGGCACGACGCAAGTAAGCGGAAGTCAAAAGCGTCCAGGCGCCCGTGAGTCGCGCGTCGTTAACGGTGGCCCGATTCAAATTTGCAATGGCGCCGTCGAGATCGTTTTTCGCGAGCGCGATCTGCGCAAGGTAAAACAGCGACAACGAATCTTTCGGATTCAGTTTAACTACCTGGTTGAAACTCTTCTCGGCCTCGGCAGTCTTGCCGGTTTTGTATTCAGAGACGCCGCGGTAGTAGATCATCAGCGCGTCCGGTTGAGCGCCGGTACGAGTGGTCGCGGCAGTCAAAAGCGGCAGCGCTTGCTGGTATTTCTCGGAAAGCACATAAGCCTGACCCAGTGCGCTTTCGGTGTTTGGGTCTTCCTGCTTTGCACGACGCTGCAGCTCAACCGCTTTCTCGAGATCCTTCACCGCCTCTGCATACTGCTTCAAATTCAACTCAGCAAAACCCGCGATCTTCCAGGCCTCGGGATCGTTGGGATAAGTCACCGCAAGCTCTTTGGCCGCCTTCGCCGCTGCCGCAAACTGTTTCTGTTCCAGCAGTAGATAAGCCTGCTTCATGTCGGCGGTGCCGCTTGCTGTGGACGCCGGACTCGTTGTACCTGGTACACCGACAGGGTTTCCCACCGGTCGCACGGGCTGCACGTCCAGCAGCGAGTCGCTGGAACTAGCTCTCCGCGCAGTCGGGGAGGGCGTCGGCGCCGGTCGCAGCAGTGGATCTTCAGCGGGCGTCTTGGTGGTTTGTGACGGCTGCCTGTTCGCGCGTCGCGGTCGGGTCGTTTGGGCCTGAATAGCCGCCGCAGTCAGCAGAAAAATGGCGCCGACGGTAATAAAACGTTGAACAAGCGTGGGTCTATACATAATGGCCATGATTGTATTCGGGAGAGGGTGGTTAAACAAACTTCCGATGCTGGGAGGAGGATTTTAGTTGTGCCGCAAATTGAACGCGGATGAACACAGATTTTTATTCTGCGTTCATCCGCGTTCATCTGCGGCGAAAATTCTAGAAGTTCAGCTTCAACCCGAACTGGAACTGCCGTGCGTCGTACGCGGCGGTGGGGCGGCTGTAGTAGCGCCCGTTGCCGGCGCGCTGGTTGAAGGCGCGGACGTCGTCGACGAAGGGTGATGCGGCGGCTTCGTTGAAGCGGTTGAAGAGGTTGAACCCTTCCGCGATCAACTCCAGCCTCACTCTTTCACCAATCGGAACCAGCTTCGCCAGGCGCAAATCCAGTGACATGTAACCGTGCGTCAGACCGAAATTGCGCGCCAGGCTTCCACTCGTAAACACTCCGTTTGTGATAAGCGGAGTGCAGAGAGTGCTAGTGCCGGGGATGACAGCTCCGGGAACGCACAACGTTCCATCGTCACGCACCGCCGGACGGTCAGTCTGGTTCGACTGGTCGTTGTTGGTGTCCTGATTGCTCAGAATATTAAATGGACGACCCGAAGAGATTTCGAAGATTGGCGCGATCGTGAAGTTTGAGAGCGCGCGATGAATTCCGCCTTCGCTCGCCCAACTGCTCGGCGAAGCGATCACGCCACTGAACACAAACCGGTGACGTTGATCGAAGAGCGAGTCGGAACGCTCGGCGCCGAAGTTTCGATTGTCCTGCGGCAACAAGAGCGTCTGCAGGTCAGACGAATCGTCGATCGAGTGTGACCAGGTGTACGAAGCGAGGAACTGGAAGTTGTTCGAGAAGCGCTTCTTCAAATCGACATTCAACGCGTTGTAAACGGAATTGCCGTCCGAAGTCTGCGCGTTGATCGAACCGAATGGAGAAACCACTCCCGGAGTTCGCAGCGTACCGGCCAGGGCCCCATTCAACACTGCCGGAGTGACCAGACCACCCGAGAGCGCCTGGGCCAGGAAATAGTTTGGTGCGTTCGGCCGGAAGAAATTCGCGATGCCGGCGTTGACTATGCGGCTGCCGAGATTAGCCAGCGGGGCAGTGATCATTCCCGGAACGATGATCGCGAACGTTTGACCCGCCGTCGCATAAGCCGGAGCTCCCGCAGGCGTTGTCATGTTGAAACACTGTAGTGGAACGCCGAACGGGCACGGGAAGAGCGGTATGGCTGCCGTATTTTGGGACGGAATTGAAAACGCGATCGCTTCCGTCGTACTAACAGGGTCACGTCCTGCGAGACGGCGGAAGTTTTGAATCTGGAGATCGGTGCGCGGCGCGTTGATGTCCAGCGGGTGCGGCAGATGATGCGCGCCGACGTAAATATAACTTCCCGACAGCGTCATGTTCTTCGTCAGCTCGCGCTCGACTGTGAAGTTGCCCTGATTGGCGTAGGCGTATTCAAAGTTTTTCTGCACGTGCAGGGTGAATGGCAAAACTGGTCCAAAGCCCGGGAACGTTTGATCGTTGAATCTCTGACGGCCGAATTGGTATTGCGCGCCGGCTGCAACTCCCGGAGTTTGGAAAGTCGGAGGAAGACCGTTGCCTGCTATGAAAGCCTGACACAGTGGCGAAAGATTGGCTTGCGCACACACCGTGCCCTGGAAGACCTGAACGGCGTTTAGCAGGATCGGCTGTCGTGTTACCGGGTCGATAATTGCCGGGCTGCCCGGCGTCAGGATGCCTTGCTGTTGTTGCACGGCGTCGGCAATGTCCGAGTTGAACGCGATCGCCAGCAGCGGGTGGTCGTAGAAAATACCGAAGGCGGCGCGAATCGACGTCTTGCCGTCGCCCCACGGATCCCACGCAATCGCCAGTCGCGGCGCCCAGTTGTTCTTGTCGCGCGGAAAACCTTGCTGGATACCCATCGCATCCTGCGCCGCCAGAACGTCTGCGGCCGAGAGGTTGATACCCGACAAAGGATCGCGCAGCGGCAGCGCCGGGAGCTGTTCCGTCAACTCGTAGTCGTAACGAACACCGTAGTTGAGAGTTAAGTTCGGACGTATCTTCCAGGAGTCCTGCGCAAAGAACGCCATCGGTTTGTTGCTGATGGCGCTGACCGGATTGCCATAGCCTTGAATGAAGTTGGCCGGGAATCCCAGGCCGTACTGCTGCACCGGAGTGAAATCAGGCGCGCCGGCGAAAGCGGGATTGAGCGTGGTCGCCGCGAGTCCGCCGAAGTTGAACAAACCCGCGAAGTTCAACTCGAAGATGGCTTCCGGTATGCGGACAAAAGCGATGTCGCCACCGAATTTGAAGGTATGGTTTCCGTGGACCCAGTTTACGTTGTCCGTAAACTCATAGCGTGTTTCGCTGCGGACGACTGGCGAGAACAGTTCGCGACCGATGAAAGCCGTACCGGAAATGTTAAAGGCTACGGCGTCGCCGTTCTGCGATTTGAAGGTAGCGCGGCGTCCGCCGAAGTTGAACCGTGCTTCGTTTACAACGCTGTTGGAAAGCGTCGAAGTCAGCGTTGCGACTGCTGACGTATCCTTCAGCGTCTGAATGCCCGTTCGCGAGAAGTCGTTCTGGCCCAGCGATTGGTTCTGCGATTCGACCTGAATACCCGTGATCTCGCTTGGGTTGTAGCCGAATCTGAAATTGAACTGGTGCCTGGCAGTGATCAAATGATCGAGGCGGAATGAGTTGAACGTGGTGTCGTCCGTAACCGGAAAGACCCTTTGCAGGTTGTTCAGTGGTCTAAACGCTATCAACTGCCCGGCAGCGTTCGTCGTGGCACTTGGCACTGGAGCGCCGGAAAGAATGAAACGTGGTCCAATGGTGCCCGGAAGAATGGGACTAATCGCAGGACACAAACTTCCATCGTTAGGCGAAGCCAATGGATTGCTGCCCGTTAACGCCGTCGACCCGCCGCTCGAAGCAAAGAAAGCATAAGCCCTCGCGCCGCAGATTGCGGTCGCGTTTCCGGTACCTACAAGTTGGTTAATAAAGGCCGCCTGGTTCGGAGTGATGTTATTGAACGTGCGCGCCACCGGGTTCAATCCGGGAATCGCCGGGATCGTCGCGGAACCAGTCAAGCCCTGCGCGACGTTGCTCGTGAAAAAGCCCGACTCGTTGCGCCGGCGTTGTTCGAAAGCAAAGAAGAAGAACGTTCGATCACGATCGAGTGGACCACCGAGAGTCAAGCCATACTGCGCGCGCGTGAACGGCGGATCTTCGATGGGCGCGAATGCGTTGCGCGCCTGGAAGCTGCGGTGACGCAAAAAGCCGAACACGTTGCCGTGCAAATCATTCGTGCCTGACTTTGTGACGACGTTCACCACGCCGCCGGCAGAACGGCCAAACTCAGGCGCAAACGAATTCGTGACGACCTGAAACTCCTGCACTGCTTCCTGACTGACCGTGGAACGCGATGCGTTGACGGAGTTGTCTGTATTGTCAGCCCCGTCAACCTGGACCAGGTTGGAGCGTCCACGCTGGCCGCCGAAGTTCAAACCGGTGGTGGGCGCTGGTCCAATGGGACGGCCGGCGTCGCGGCTGACGGTGGAGGTAGTCAGCGCAAAGTTTATGTAGTTCCGTTCGTTGATCGGGAGGTTGTTGATGCGCTGCTGATCAATCGTCGTAGCGACAGCGGTTTTTGATGTCTCAACGATTTCCGCGGTCGCGTCGGAGACGGTAACGATCTCGGAAACCTGTCCCGGCTCGAGTGTGACGTCGTCGATTCTGGCGGCTTGTCCGATCGTAACGGTGACCTTCGGCAACACAGCTTTTTTGAAGTTTGCTGCCTCGACGGTGATTTCATAGTCGCCGGGTGGAACGCTGACAATGCGATAAAGACCTTCGTCGTTAGTGGTGGTGCTGCGCGAGAAGTTCGTGCTCGGATTGCGTGCGGTCACAGTCGCATTAGCTACAACGGCGCCGGTCGAGTCTTTTACAAGACCCTCGATGTCGGCGGCGTTTGCCTGCGCCTGTCCGAAAGCCGCGTGGTTAGAAAGAAGCAAGACCATTAACAAAGCGGGGATTTGAAATGATCTGATAAGCCGGGGCTTTAACGATACAAACATCGTCATTTCTCCTTCGTTATTTTTTCGCGGCTCTGGATTTCGCGCGGTCACAAAGACTCTTCGGTTACGTTCGCTTGCCTTTCGTGGGAGCAACAGTGACAGAGAGACCAGCACTGGCTGAGCCTTTTTACTCTAAAAGAGTCAACGTGGCAAGCAGTTTAACCTGCGCGCAAGGGGCTGTGGTGGTCTTGTTTTGGTGAGCGTGTGGCTCGTGCAATTCGACTTCGAAAGCGTTTGCTGGCGCCGCAGATAGATAGGCCCAGACCGGCTAGACGTGGATTGAATGCCGCGCGTCGCAGCCAGCCACAAATCCGCAGGCGAGAATCAAACTTTCGGATGTACTCTGCTGTGTATGCAGTGCCTATTGATTCGTGCTCTAAATTGTCCTGTTGGCGAACAATCACCTCCGCGACCAATTCACCACTCTCGAGCGCCATCAACATGCCGCTGCCCGTGAATGGATCGATAAACGCTGCGGAGTCTCCGATGGTGAGCAGGCCTTTGGCGGGATTTGGTTGTTGCCGGCCGAAGCGTTCCCACGAGGCGCTCAGCCACTCGGACGCGGGTTGTGCCTGCTCGAGCGTATAAGCGGCGCGGCGGTTCTTCATGACCATTTCGCGGACTACGACTTCGGGGTTTGAAGAATGGCGCTTCACTTGTTCCGCGGAGATGATGAAGCAGAGATTGCTGATCTCACCTTCGACGGTGCTCAGGCCGCCGTAGCCGTCAGGGTAGAAATAGATCTCGCACGCGTTGGGCGCGACCCGTGTGTTGCGCAGGTGTGCTTTGAAAGCGATCAACTTTGGTTTTGACTTTGGTTCTGTTTGAAGTTTTCGGGTGAGGATGCGCGCGCGACCGGTGGCGTCGATTGTTAGTGGCGCGCGGTATTCGTTTTCTTTTACTCGCACGCCGCATACTTTCGCAGCGTGTAGGATCGGCTCGGTGATGGTCGTGCCTTCGAGAACAGTGACGCCGCAGTCCTGTGCGCGTCGCAGCAGTACGTTGTCCATAACGGCGCGGCTCAGGCCGAGCGCCGCGGGCCTGCCGAACCAACTGCTTGGAACGGTGATGTGATGACCGGCCGAGGAGTAGAAAACGGTTTCGGTGAGTGCGGCGGGTTGAGATGCTGACATAGCTTCGGCGACGCCGAGATTCTCGAAGTGCCTCTGACACTCAGGCGAAATAAACTCACCGCACAACTTCGCCCGCGGAAACTTCTTCTGCTCGACGAGCAGCACACGAACACCTCTGCGCGCGAGATGAATCGCAGCACTCGACCCCGCCGGCCCCGCTCCCGCGATGATCACGTCGAATGAGTTTGTCACTAAGAAGAGATTGCCACAAAAAAGCACAAAACACACAAAGGATGGCCCTTTTGTGACTTATGTGCCTTTTTGCGGCTAAAAACTCGGAGCCATTGCGGCGCTCAGGACGAGGCGATAGGGAAAATGTCGCTCCACCGAGACGTCACGCAGCCCGGCGCGTTGGGCCAACTCCCGTAACTCATCCACTTTAAAACTCCGCAGTATCGACAACGCCCCGTCATGTCTCAATAGTCGATTGTGCAAAACCAACTTCCCAAGCGTCGTGTAAAGCAGGTACGCGATCGGATGTCGATGAAGATCGATAACGAATATCCTTCGCTTCGCCACGCGACTCATCTCACCAAGTATCTGGACCACCTGCTCGTCAACAAAATGATGCGTAAACAGCGAGCAGATCACATAATCAAACTGCGCCTCGGAAAACGGAAGCTCCAACGCATCGCCACGAACCGAACCGATCTCATCAAACCGCTCCGACTCTTCGTTGATCGATTCCGCCATGCGTTCATTCAACTCAAGCCCCACCGCACGCAACTGTCGACCAGTTTGCCTGGCCCACGTAGCCGCCACGCGCAGCAATTCTCCGGATCCGGCGCCCACATCCAGCACCGAAAAACTCTGCAATCCTTTTTCTTCAACTTCACGCAGCAACGTGGTCTTGAGGCTGTGCGCGTCGCCCATCCAGCGGTTGACGAACTGCAGCTCACCAATACAACCCTCGTACTCTTCCGCCGTGTAGTTACCGGTGTCGATGTGTTCGAGCCGGTGGCTGCGCTGCTGGAACTTTTGAAACATATCGGACCACTGATCAGCGATCGAGCTTTTGGACCACCAGCGCACTGTTCTTCGAGCCAAAGCCGATACAGTTGCAGAGTGCAGTCCTTACGCTTGCTTCACGCGCTTCGTTGGGGACGTAGTCGAGATCACAATCAGGGTCAGGTTCGTCGAGATTAATCGTGGGCGGGATCTTGTTTGTGTGCATCGCGCATAGCGCAGCGCTCAGGCCGGCAGCGCCACTCGCGCCTTGCGGATGTCCGATTTGCGACTTCGTGGCCGACATCGGAATGCGCGCCGCCTGGCCGTCAAACGCGAGTTTCAAAGCACTGGTTTCGATGCGATCGTTGAGCAGGGTCGAGGTACCGTGCAGGTTAACGTAATCGATGTCCTTCGCATCACAGCCGGCATCCTCGAGCGCCAGCCGCATCGCACGCGCCGGTTCATCGCCGTCTTCAGCCAAACGAACGCGATGATAAGCATCGCACGTGGCGCCGTATCCGGTAATCTCCGCGTAAATCTTTGCGCCGCGATCGGTCGCGTGTTTGAGTTCCTCCAACACGTAAATCCACGCGCCCTCGCCGAGCACGATGCCCGAGCGGTTGCGTGAGAAAGGCCGCGACGCACGATGCGGTTCGTCGTTCCAATCGCTGGTCAACACCGTCATGAGATTGAACGCCGCGAGAATGCCCGGCGCGATCGGTGCGTCGACACCGCCCGAAAGCATCACGTCCTGTCGACCGAGTGCGATGTGCTGCGCCGCGTAGGCCATCGCGTCTGTCGAACTGGTGCAACCGGTCGAAACGATGTGTGACAGACCACGCAGCCCAAACGCCATCGACAACTCGCTCGACAGTCCACCATGCGTCGAAGCGGGAATCGTGTAGACACTCGCTTTGCTGGTTGGTCCAACGTACCAATATTCGTATTGCTGTTCAGTGAAGGCGAGACCGCCGCCGCCGGTGCCGAGTTCTACGCCGAACGCACGACGCTCCGGCAGTGATAAATCATTAGTGAAGAGTTTCGCGTCTTCGAGGGCTTCACGCGCCGCGGCGAGCGCTAGAGGAACTGTCCGCGGCACGTGTTTGCGATCTTTTGGATTGAGTTGCGACTGCCAGTCGAACGAAGGAACTTCCGCGGCAATCTGAACCGGAAAACGGGAAGGATCAAAAGCCTGAATTCTACGGACGCCGCTCTTGCCTGTTATCAACCCATTCCAAAACGCGTCGCGTCCGATCCCAAGCGGTGTGACACACCCCATTCCGGTAATGACAACCCGGCGTGGAAGAGTCAACCCTTTGAACATGCAGGGATAATCCGTTTTTTATCCGTGAAAATCCGTGGCTAAACTTTCTGACCGCACTCGTTGCAGAACTTCGCGCCCGGAGTCAACTCCGCCTGACAATTCGCGCACGTGGCGGCTCCCTGCTTGGCTCCACACTCCATGCAGAACTTCGCACCGGGTGCATTCTTATGACCACATTGCTGACAAGCCACGCCGGCCGGAGGCGTAGCCGTAGCGCCGCCGCCTTCTTTCGACTGCTTCATCGCATCGCTCATCGCACCAGCCATCGCATTTCCGAGCGCAAAGCCAGCGCCGAGTCCGACACCCGTGCCCGCGCCGCCGCCCGGGTTCTGTGCTGCATCGCGCATCGCGTCCGCCGCCTGAAACTGAGCGTAACGTCCTACGTCGCCAATCACGCCCATCGAAGTGCGCTTGTCCATCGCCGCTTCAACTTCCTGCGGCAGCGAGATGTTCTCGATGACAAACTTAGTCAACTCGAGCCCGAAAGTTTTGAACTCTTCATTCAGCTTGACGCGTATGAACTTGCCAAGCTCATCGTAGTTTGACGCCAGATCGAGCGCCGCGATCTTCGATTCGCCGAGTGCATCACTGAAGCCGCTCACCAACGTACGCTTCAGTTGACCTTCAACGTCTTCCGTGACGAACCGTCCACTCGTTCCCGCGATTTCCTTGATGAACGCCTGCGGATCGGCAACACGCATTGAGTAAATTCCGAACGCGCGCAGACGGACCATGCCGAAGTCAGCATCGCGCATCATGATCGGATTCGGCGTGCCCCATTTCAGATCGGTGAATTGTTTGGTGTTGACGAAGTAAACCTCGGCTTTGAAGGGCGAGTTGAAGCCATACTTCCAGGCACCGAGCTTTGAGAGTATCGGCGTGTTGCCGCCATCGATCGTGTAACGGCCTGGGGGAAACTGATCTGCGATCTGTCCCTCGTGTACAAAAACCGCCGCCTGTGATTCGCGGACGATGAGCTGTGCTCCGTTTTTGATCTCCTGGTCTTTGACCGGAAACCGGTACATGAGGGTGTTGTGCGAGTCGTCGAGCCACTCGATGACTTCGATAAATTGTGACGTCGGGCTTAGGCGATCAAGTATTCCCATCTTTGGCCTCACTCTGATCAGATTTGACCCGATTATACAGATCCGTCTTTATCAGCGAAAACCGCGGGCTCTTTTTCGAAGGAAAATCAGGGCAGTCAGGCCGCCCGCCATGTCGATAAAGCTGTCGTAAATGGTTCCGGTGCGGTTGGGCACAAAACTCTGGTGGTACTCGTCAAGCAGTGCAAAACCCACAATCAGCGCGGCGGAAATCAGGAACCAGCGCTGACTAATCGCCGGGCGGGGCGAGGTGCGGAAAGCACGCGCAGCCAAAAACCCGAGAATCGCGTACTCCGTGAAGTGGGCAACTTTCCGGGTGATGAAGTGAATGGTCGCCAGCGTTTCCATGCTGGTGTTTGGAAACAACCAGAGCACCAGTGGTCCAATGATGCGTGACGTGTTACTGGCGGAGAAACTGCCGGAGGAAGCGTAAGAAATAAAAGCGAGCCAGGCGACAAGCGGAAGGTAGCGACTTAGAAACCTGCGCACAGTTTTGTGCTTTATGTGCCTTTTGTAGCTAAAAATTCTTCCGCTTTGCGGCTAAAGCGCGGCTGCGCCGGAAACGACTTCGATGATCTCGTTTGTAATCGCTGCCTGGCGAATGCGATTCATGTTGAGCGTCAGGCTGTCGATCAACTCACTCGCATTCTTCGACGCGGAATCCATCGCCGTCATGCGTGCGCCATGTTCGGACGCCATCGATTCCAGCAACGCACGAAAGATCTGCGTTTCAATCAGACGCGGCAGCAGTGTGCTGAATATCTGCTCGGGCGGTTGCTCGTACTTGTAATCGATCAGGTTTGCAGCTTGCGGCTTCTCTTCTTCCTGTTCAACTTCGCCGCGCGAAACCGGCAGCAACTGCTCCAACACCACGCGCTGTGAGAGTACTGACTTGAACTCGTTGTAAAGCAGGAAGACCTTATCTATGCCTTCGTCTTCGGTGTATGTCTTGATGATGGTCTGCGCGACCTCGAGCGCTTCCGAAAACTCAACCCGGCCCTTCCCCGTCAATCCCAGAAACTCGCCAGTGATCGTCGCGTGCCGGCTACGGAAAAAGTCACGGCCTTTACGACCGATGGCCATGATCTCGATGTTCTTATCCGGGTTGTCACGGAGGAAAGCCTGCGCCGCTTTTGTCAGGTTGGTATTGAACGCACCACACAAACCTTTATCGGCCGTGATCAGGACCAGCATATATCGCTGATCGCCACGCAGGTCGAGTAGTGGATGATGAAAATCCTGGTCGGTTCGCTTGGCGAGCTCGCCCAGCACTTCGCCCATCTTGTTCGCAAACGGACGCGCCATCATGACGCGTTCCTGCGCGCGTTTGAGTTTTGCGGCAGACACCATTTTCATGGCCTTGGTGATCTGCTGCGTGTTCTTTACCGACTTAATGCGCCGGCGAATGTCCAGAAGGTTCGGCATCGTCCAATTCGTTAAGCAGTCGGAGCGGCAGCGCTGGTGGCCGGGCTGGTCGTAACACCGGCGAAATCTGTCGCCGCGGGACCTTTCTGCCATTCGATCTTGAAGTCTTCCAGCACTTGCTTCAGTCCGGCCTTGATGTCTTCAGTCAACGATTTCTGTTCTCGTATGTCGGAGAGTAGACCCGGGTGCGAGCTCTCAACAAATTTCAGCAGGCTGGATTCGAACCGGCGAATATCTTCGACCGGCACGTCGTCTGTATAACCGTTAGTTGCGGCCCAGATCCCCAGCACCTGTTTCTCAACGTCCATCGGCTGATACTGAGGTTGTTTCAGTATCTCAGTGAGCCGCTGTCCGCGGGCGAGCTGTGCCTGCGTCGCTTTGTCGAGGTCAGAACCAAACTGTGCGAAGGCTTGCAGTTCGCGGAACTGTGCCAGGTCGAGACGAAGTGTTCCCGCGACCTGCTTCATGGCTTTGATTTGCGCCGAACCGCCTACACGTGAAACGCTGTTGCCCACGTTGATAGCGGGACGGAAACCGCTGTTAAAGAGGTCCGCCTCGAGGAAGATCTGACCGTCCGTGATCGAGATCACGTTCGTCGGAATGTACGCCGAGATGTCGCCGGCCTGCGTCTCGATAATCGGCAAGCTCGTCAGTGACCCGCCACCTTTCGCTTCGGAGAGCTTTGCGGCTCGTTCCAACAAACGCGAGTGCAGGTAAAACACGTCGCCGGGATAAGCTTCGCGGCCCGGTGGGCGTCGCAGCAACAACGAGATCTCACGATACGCTGCGGCCTGTTTGGAAAGGTCGTCGTAAATCGTGAGTGCGTGCCTGCCGGTGTCGCGGAAGTACTCACCCATGGCGGCGCCGGAATAAGGCGCGAGGAACTGCATCGCCGCCGGATCCGAAGCTGTGGCCTTGATCACGATCGTGTAGTCCATCGCGCCGAAATCCTGGAGCGTCTTTACCACCTGGGCCACCGTCGAAGCCTTCTGACCAATCGCAACGTAGATGCAGAGGACGTCTTTGCCCTTCTGATTGATGATCGTGTCGACCGCGACCGCAGTCTTTCCCGTCTGGCGGTCGCCGATGATCAACTCGCGCTGGCCACGACCGATCGGAACCATCGCGTCGATTGCTTTGAGGCCTGTTTGGAGTGGCTCTTTTACGGGCTGCCTGTCGATCACTCCGGGCGCAATGCGCTCAACCGGATAGTAGTGCTCGGTGACGATTGGACCAGCATCGTCGATCGGATTGCCGAGGCAGTCGACTACGCGCCCGATTAGCGCGTCGCCCACCGGCACCTCCATGATGCGGCCCGTGCGCTTGACCAGATCGCCTTCACGGATCGACTGGAAGTCACCGAACAACACGGCGCCGACTTTGTCTTCTTCGAGGTTCAACGCCAGACCGCGAACGTCATGCGGAAACTCGAGCAGCTCGCCGGCCATTACTTTTTCGAGGCCGTGTAGCTCGGCGATTCCGTCGCCGACCTTGATGACCGTTCCGACTTCGGTGACCGTCACTCCGGTTTCGAAGTTTTCGATCTGTCTGCGAATAATCTCGTTGATTTCACTGGCTCTGATTTCGTCCATAATTTCCTATCTATCCACAGATTACACAGATTGATTTTTGGAATCTGTGGATGAACAACTTCAATTTAGGTCTTACTCCAGGTTATTGACCTGCCATCTGCGCGGCCAATCGATCGAGCTGGCTTTGCACCGATCCATCGTAGATGGTCGAACCGACTCGTGCGACCAAACCACCAATGATGGTTTCGTCTGTGCTAAAGCTCAAGCGCACCTTGCGTCCAGTCGCAGCCGCCAGGGTTTCGTGTAGCGAAGCTTTTAAGTCTTCCGGAATCGGCCTCGCCGTCGTAACGTGCGCCGCCACCACTCCGCCACGTTCGTCGAGAATCTGACCGAACCGCCTGGCTATTTCTCCCAACTGCGAGAGACGCTGATTCTTTAACAAGACGCGCAGGAAGCTCGCCGTCGTTTCTCTTACGCGAGTGCGCGCGATTAACTCTTCCACCAGGTTTCGTTTGTGGTCGTAGGTAATGGTGGGATTCGAGAAAACTTCTTTCAACTGCGGGTGGGTGTCGATCATCGTCGCCCACTGGTCCAACTCTTTCTGGACTTCGCGTTCTTCGTGTCGAGCGATAGCCACATCGGCGAGGGCCGTAGCGTAGCGGCGTGCAATCGTTTGCAGGCTCAAACCGTAGTCCTCCTCAAATCACCAATGCTCTCCTTTATTAAGAGCGTGTCATCCTCGGGCCGCATTTGACTTCGGACTGATTCGCGCGCGAGTTCGACGCTTCTCTTCGCGAGGAATTGGCGCAGTTCTTTGCGGGCCAGCTTGTTCGCCGCTTCCATCTCTCGTTGCGCCTGCTGGTTCAGCTTTTCCTTTTCGAGAGCTGTTGCTTCGGCCAGTCGCTTCCGCTCGGCTTCTGCTTCCAGTGTCGCTTGTTTATGGATCGCGCCAACATGCTCATCAAGTCGCGTCAGCAGTTCGTCTGCTTCAGCCACACGGGCGAGCGCTTGTTCGCGTTGTGTTTGAGCGGCCAACAGTTCCGCCTGAATAGCGTCGCGCCGGGCCAATAGCGCTTCGTTGATCTTTTTACGAAGTATGTAAATGGCCGCGGCTAAAAAAATGGCAAGGTTCAGAAACTTCCAGAGCTCAAGCCCGGGGTAGTTGAACCACGATTCTCCACCAGCAAGTAAAAGCATTGTTTTCTACGGAGGTCGTCGAGCCTGGTTACCGATTGGGTCGACGCAGTATTTGAGTACTTATCAAACTACTGATAGCGCCTGCCTGTGCCTCGAGTTCTTTCTTTACTGACTCTTCCTGCCGCCGCAAATCCTCGATTCGTTTACGAACCTCTCGAGATGTCTGATCACGATGAAGTCGCAGTGCTTCTTCTTTCTGTTTGAGGCCCTCTGCTCGTTCCTTTTCCAGAAGTTTGTAGCCGTCAACGCGGGCCTCGTGCAGGGCGGCGTTATACTTCTTGAGTTTCTCCTCAGACTCGGCCGTCATCATCTGTGCTTCCTTTATACGACCTTCGACCTGCCGTTCGCGGTCGGCCAGAATCTGGTTAATTGGCTTCAATAAGGTGCGGTTCAGAATAAACACCATGACGGCCACCATTAAAAGGTGGAGCAGTAACGTACCGTCAGGAACCAATTGAATTGAGGCCTCTGCGAGAAACATCTGATTCCTCTAATCTGTGTGCAAACTGTGGTTACCGAAAAGCGCGCGAGTCTAACATGGTGCAAAGAGCGGGTCAACCGAGCGCGAGCCACAAAAAGGCACATAAGAACGTACGAGCCGCTCTTGCTTTTCCGTTTTACATTGCACTCTCGGAGAGGGTTCACTTATGTCTTCCGGCGTAGCTATAGGGCCGGTACTCCGGGAATGCCCCAGCTTGATAGTCTCGACACATTGGCAGTCATGGAGTGCCGCCCCTGCAAACCGCCCTCTGGTTGTACATATTACATTTGGGTCGGGGGCATGAGCAGGTTGTAGATTCGATCCAAGTCCCGCGCGTCGAAGAAACTGATTTCGATCTTGCCTTTGCCACTATCGGCCGCTTGAAGAATCTTGACTTGAGTACCCAGCGCTCGGCGAAGCTTACTTTCGGCGGCGCGGACGTTCGGATCCACGACTTGAGGTGCCCGCGGACTTTTCGCCGGCTTCTCTTCGGTGGCCTTGTGCACCAGCAGCTCTGTGGCTCGCACGGATAATCCGTTGTCGATAATCTGCCGGGCGAAACGTCGCTGAAGGTCGGGGTGACTGAGTGCCAGAAGCGTTCGAGCGTGACCAGTTGAGAGCCGTCCTTCTTTGACCAGTTGCTGGAGATCGTCGGGCAGACGAAGCAGCCGGAGGTAATTCGTGATGTACGAACGATCACGGCCGACGCGCGACGCGAGAGCTTCCTGAGTTAACCCGACGGTCTCGATCAGTTTTTTATAAGCCTGCGCTTCTTCGATTGGGTTGAGGTTCTCGCGTTGGATATTTTCGATTAGAGCGATCTCAAGGAGGCTTTCATCGGGAACTTCCTTGACGACGACCGGCACCCGCGTGATGCCGGCCAGCCTGGCTGCTCGCCAACGTCGCTCTCCCGCAATCAGCTCGAAACCTTCTCCACGTCGCCTGACGAGTAGCGGCTGGACGATGCCGTGGCTTCGAATCGAGTCGGCCAAACCCTGCAAGCTCGCCTCGTCAAAATGCGTACGAGGCTGCATCGGTCCGGGCACGATCGAATCCAGATCAACTTCTGTTGGTTCGGAGCCGAGGTCAATGGTTCGGTCAGAGGACAGGAGAGCTCCCAGCCCCCGACCCAGCGCTTTTCGATTCATGAATAATC
>DASVGE010000286.1:0-4732 GCA_036379695.1 Pyrinomonadaceae bacterium
TCTTCCTGACTTGTTCTTTCTACCTGACTTGTTCTTTCTATTGGTTACCTTCTATTGGTTACCTTTCTTGCCCTAACTGCTTTCATGTAGTAGGCTTGCGGACCGGCCCAATATCTTGTGGTTTCTCGCTTTCGAAGTCAGATGGCAAACACGCCCAGCTATCGAAAATACATTGAATTCGGGGTTCTTTGCTTACTTGCCGCGGCGCTGCTGTGGTGGTTCGGCCGTAATCTGGACTGGGTCGAAGTGCGAAACGCTGTCAGTAACTCCGATCCGTACCTGCTCACAGCCGCTGTACTCATCATCTGCGTGGCTTACGCTTTTCGGGCTTTTCGGTGGGCGGCGCTGCTAAAACCTTTGAGCGCAGCCCGGTTTGCGGACCTCTTTGCCGCCACGACGATTGGCTTTACCGGCGTGTTCCTGGTCGGCCGCGCAGGTGAGTTCGTGCGGCCGGTAGTACTCTCCATGCGCGATCCGCGCGTGAGGCCAAGTGCTTCGCTGGTCACGATTTTGGTGGAGCGCATTTATGACCTGACGGCCGTTGCCCTCCTGTTTGCGCTCAATCTGCTCTGGTTCACCCCACCGCCGTCGCTCGAAGTCTCGTTTGACCAGGTGCGACTCGCAGGAGCCGGACTGGTCGCCGCCATCATTCTTGGAATCGCTTTTCTCACCTGGTTCCGGAAACGATCGACAGTCGTGATTGAGTTTCTCGAACGACTCTTCGCTCGCTTGCGCTTTGTGCCACGGAAACTGTCGCGGCTTGTCCTACGGATCTTCGAACAACTCGCCCAGGCGCTTCGCGTGCTGGTCAATTTTCGAGAGCTGGCAGAAACCATCGTTTGGACTGCTTTAGTTTGGGTTGGCATAACAACAGCGAACCTGCTCGTTATGCGAGCTTTTCATCTTCCGATTGGATTGTCGGAAGCGATATTCGTGCTCGGGTGGTCGCTGGTGGGCTCACTAGTGCCGACACCAGGCGGCGCAGCCGGAGCGTTTCACGCTGCCACTGCCGCAGCCCTGATATTTCTCGGCGTCAAAAAAGAGACCGCCGCCGCACTCTCGATTGTTTTGCACCTGGTGGATTTTGGTCCAGCCGTTTTGTTTGGTCTTTTCTATGTAATTCGTGGTGACCTGAGTCTGGCGAAATTGCGCGCCATGATTTCACCTCAGCCAACTGAGGATCTCATTGACGAAGTCCCGGAAAGGGTTCACTAAAATGAAATGTCCATTCTGTGCGTATCTCGAAGACAAGGTGGTTGACTCGCGCGAGTCGCGCGAAGGCGATGCAATCCGGCGCCGCAGAGAATGTCTCAGATGTGAGCGGAGGTTCACGTCCTACGAGCGCATCGATGAGATACCTTACATGGTCGTCAAAAAAGACGGCCGCAGGGAAACTTTCGATCGCAACAAAGTAATGGCCGGCTTGCTGCGCGCCTGCGAGAAGCGTCCCGTGCCTTCAACTAAACTCGAGAGCATCGTCAACGCGATTGAGAAGTATGTTCAGGAATCGCCCGAACGCGAACGTCCCACCAGCAAGATTGGAGAGATGATCATGCGACGCTTGAAAGAACTGGACAAAGTCGCATATGTTCGCTTCGCGTCCGTGTATTTAGAGTTTGAAGACGTCTCTGAATTCATGACTGAACTCAAGACCCTGGTCCGGACAAGGAACAGCGGACAGGCAGGCAAGAAGTAGTATTTCGAACCCGGGGGAGTTGGCAATGATCAAACCTATTCGTGCGACCGGATTAGAGCGGCTCGAGTTGCAGCGACTGCGCGACCGTGTCGGCCGGCTCTATGCTGCTTTGCAGGAAGCGACCGAAGCCGAGGACCCTTTGGCCTCCGGAACCTGGGCGCCGCCGGTAGATCTTTGCGAAACGGAGACGATGATCTCGATTCGGGTCGAGCTGCCGGGTGTGACTGCCGAACAGATCAAAATCGGCATTTGCAACACCAAACTCAGAATCTCAGGTGAAAAGAAAAAGCGGGTCAACCGCCGAAAAATTCTTTCTTACCTGTGTTCCGAGCGCAGCTATGGCAAGTTTGAACGCATCGTGCCGTTACGTTGGACCTTTAGTATCCGTGACGCCTCAGCCCATCTTTGCAACGGTATGCTCCATATCAGTCTTCCAAAGATTGAAGACAGAAGGGGAGAGGAGGTCCTGATAGCAGTAAAGGACTCGAACGAATCAGTGGGGCCTCAAAAGGCAGAATAAAGGGTTACACCCATGGCAATAGCTAAAGAACCAGAGTTTACGGAAGCAATCGAAACAACTGTCGAAAACGATCAACAACTGCAGATCCCGAGTGAACTGCCGGTGTTGCCCTTGCGCGACATCGTGATCTATCCGTTCATGATCGTGCCTCTGTTTGTGTCGCGCGAGAAGTCGATCCGGGCTGTTGATGAAGCACTGGCCGAGAACCGGATGATCCTGCTCGCGTCGCAAAAGGATCTCGATAAGGAAGAGCCAACCGCCGAAGATCTATACGCGGTCGGCACGGCGGCAGTCATCATGCGCATGCTCAAGTTGCCTGACGGGCGGATCCGGATCCTGGTTCAGGGTCTGGCGCGCGCACATGTTGATTCCGTCGACGCGACTGGTGAGTATTTGCGTTCAAAGGTCAGCGTGATGCAGGAAGTGCTGCCTCCGGAGCGTTCGCTGGAGGTTGAAGCCCTCGTGCGCAACGTGCGGGCCTCGATGGAGAAGGCCATTAATCTCGGCAAGAACATTTCGCCGGAAGTGATGGCCATAATCGCAAACCTCGACGACGCGGGACGTTTGGCTGATTTGTCCGCTTCCAATCTCGAGCTCAAAGTCGAGGATGCGCAGTCAGTGCTCGACATCGCCGACACCACCGCGCGATTGCGAAGAGTCAATGACCTGTTAAATAAAGAGATCGAAGTTCTCACCGTCCAACAGGAGATCAATACTCAGGCCCGCGCCGACATCGATCGTTCGCAGCGTGAGTTTTACCTGCGCCAGCAACTGAAGGCGATTCAAAGCGAGCTGGGCGAAGGTAATGAACTGGCGGAAGAGATCGCGCAGTTTCGTGAAAAGATCGAAGCGGCAAAGATGCCGAAGACGGCTGAAGACGAAGCGCTGCGGCAACTGAAGAAACTCGAACGGATGCATCCGGACGCGGCTGAAACGGCCACGCTGCGAAACTGGATGGAGATCATGACCGATCTGCCGTGGTCTAGATCTTCTGTAGACAATCTGGATTTACAAAAAGCGGAACGAGTTCTGAACGAAGATCACTACGGCCTGGAGAAAGTTAAAGATCGAATCATCGAAGCGCTGGCGGTACGCAAACTGAAAGAGAAGCCGAAAGGTCCGATCCTGTGTTTGGTTGGTCCGCCGGGAGTCGGCAAGACTTCGCTCGGACGCTCGATTGCCAGGGCGCTGGATCGAAAGTTTGTGCGGCTCTCGCTGGGTGGCGTTCACGATGAAGCGGAGATACGTGGCCACCGCAGAACGTACGTGGGCGCGATGCCGGGCAGAATCATTCAGGCGGTGCAGCAAGCCGGCACAAACAACCCGCTGATCATGCTGGATGAGATCGACAAAGTGGGCGCCGACTTCCGCGGCGATCCGTCGTCAGCGTTGTTGGAAGTGCTCGACCCCGAGCAGAACAATTCATTTCGCGACAACTATCTCGGCGTCACCTTCGATCTCTCCAACGTGATCTTTATGACGACGGCGAACGTTCTCGACACGATTCAACCGGCGCTGCGCGACCGCATGGAAACGATCAGGCTCGCGGGTTACACCGAAGAGGAGAAGCGCGAGATTGCCATTCGCCATCTGATCCCGAAACAGATGGAAGAAAACGGCATCACTGTCAAGGATCTGCACGTCTCAAAGACTGCGCTGACGACGATCATTCAGCAGTACACGCAGGAAGCCGGGTTGCGGCAGCTCGAACGCGAGATAGGCAGGATCTGTCGCAAGGTCGCGCGCAAGATCGCTGAAGGTCACAAGGGCGGGATTCGAGTTTCGCTGAAGAACGTGCATGAATTCCTCGGCGCGCCCAAGATCATTCCTGAAGAAGTGCTGAAAAAGGATCAGATCGGAGTGGCGACGGGGCTGGCGTGGACGGCGGTCGGCGGTGATGTGCTGTTCATCGAGGCTTTGCGGATGAGAGGCAAGGGAAACCTCGTGCTGACCGGACAGCTTGGCGACGTCATGCGGGAGTCGGCACAGGCGGCGTATTCATACGCGAAAGCGCGCGCGAAGGAATTGGATATCGCCGAAGAAGATTTCAACAACTACGACTTGCACATTCACATTCCTGAGGGAGCGATTCCGAAGGATGGTCCATCGGCGGGAATCACGCTGGCGACGGCGATGGTCTCGGCGCTGTCGGCGCGTCCGGTTCGAAAAGACGTGGCGATGACTGGTGAGATCACGCTGCGCGGAAACGTGCTTCCGATTGGCGGTGTGAAAGAGAAAGTGCTGGCCGCCAGACGAGCGCGCGTCACCACGATCATTTTGCCGGTGCAAAACCGGCGCGATTTGGAAGAGGTACCGAAAGAGCCGTTCAAGGACATCCGGTTCGTGTTCGTTGACAACATGCGCCAGGTCTTTCGCGAGGCCCTCGGTGAGAAGGTTGCTCAGCCACCGGGTCCGGCTCCAAAGCCACAGCGACTTCCACAGGCGGCAAACGCTCGGCCTAACTAAATAAGACAATCAAGAATAGAACAAGTCAGGAAGAGGGGCTTGCCCCCGCT
>DASVGE010000287.1:0-16548 GCA_036379695.1 Pyrinomonadaceae bacterium
AGCGGGGGCAAGCCCCTCTTCCTGACTTGTTAGGTTGTGCGGCTTACTTTCTTATATCGCGAGCCCGCCGTCGACCTGGATTACCTGCCCGGTTATATAACGAGCGTCATCAGACAGAAGAAAAGCCGCGATGCGCGCGACCTCGTCGGGTTCGGCAAAGCGGCCGAGCGGGATCTGCTCGCGAATCTTTGCCTGGTAAGTTTCATCCAACTTGCCCGCCATATCAGTCGCGACCATCCCGAGCGCGAGCGCATTGACCGTGACCTTCCTGCTCGCCACTTCCTTCGCCAGCGCTTTTGTCAGACCAACCATCCCCGCCTTCGAAGCGGAATAGTTTGACTGTCCCGGCATTCCCACTTCACCACTGATCGACGAGATATTGAGGATCGAGCCACCGCTTTCCTGTCGCAGCATCGTCCGTAAGACCGCCTTCGCGAAGTTCCACGAGCCTTTGAGATTCGTGTTCAGCACTTCGTCCCAGTCGTCTTCCTTCATCCGCAGGATCAGGTTGTCGCGCGTAACACCGGCGTTATTGACGAGAAAATCGATACGTCCGAAAGCTTCCTTGACCTGTTGGACCATCTGCGCCGCGGCCTCGGTATTCGCCACGTCGCACTGCACTGCCAGCGAACGCACGCCCAACGCTTCGAGCTCCGACTTCAAACTCTCCGCTGCTTCCGCACTTTTGGCGTAATTGAAAGCGACGTCAGCGCCGCGTCTCGCAAGCTCGAGCGTAATCGCACGCCCGATGCCGCGCGTGCCGCCAGTTACGATCGCCGCGCGACCTGAAAATTGTTTTTGATCCGGCATGAGATTTCTAATAACACATCTCAACGGAACCGAACAAACGTCCCTCTCATCCCGAATCAAGGGACGTAGCTCATTGCTTCACTTCTTTTCCTTTTCGACTACCAGTTCCATCCCGCATTTCGGGCATTCGCTGCGCGTCCGCGAACGCATGTCGGAATGCATGGGGCAAACGTAATTGACCGCATGCTGCCGCGCCCTCTTCCGTGCCTTCGCCGCGCGCCGCCTCACTTGATCAGTCCTCTTCGGTTGATTTCGCTTTTGCTGCTGCGTCTCATGAGCCACTGTGCTCCCCGGCCCCGCGAACGCGAGCGCCAGGATGATGGCGACAAACGATGCGCATGTGACATAAATCTTCTTCATCACTTTTACCCTTCTAAAAAGAAACAGGGCGACTACATCAAGCCGCCCCGTTCCGTAACACGCTCTGCTATCGCTTCGTGACAGTGTTGCTGCCCGAATTTGTAACAAAGACGTTATTGCCTGATACGGCCACACCGATCGGACTTCTTCCGACGGCTATCGACCCCAGGTTCGCTCCGTCGCTGGCGTTCAGCTTGGTCACTGTGTCGCTGCCATTGTTGACAACATACACAACGCCCTGACTGAAGACCGCCGAGACTGGTCCATCACCCGCCTTGAAAGTGCCCGTTACAAGTCCCCCCGTGCTCAACTTCATAACGTTGTTGCTGCCAAAGTTCGCGACCCACAAACTGCTGCCGTCGAAGGCGATGCCGAATGGGCCATCGCCAACTGCAAACGTCGCTACCACCACGCCGTTCGACTCGCGCAACTTAGTCACCGTATCGCTGTTGTTGTTGGTGACGTAGATGTGCTCGCCGTCAGTCGCAAGTGCGAGAGGCCGTGTGCCTACCTCGTAGGTACCAAGGGTCACACCATCCGCCGCACGCAACTTCGTTACGGTGTTGGCAATACGGTTTGCGACCCAGATGTTGCCGTTGGTTGCGAGGAGCCCGCCTGGTCCCTCGCCGACTGCGTAAGCACCGAGCACGGCGCCGCTCGGGTCAAGCTTCATCACCTGATCGCTGAGGTAGTTCGCTACCCAAAGCGACGCGCCGTCGAAAGCCAACGCTACCGGACGGTTACCCACCTTGTAAGTACCAACCACTGCGCCATCCGGTGAAAGCTTGGTGATGGTGTTGCTGAACTGGTTAGCTACGAAGACATTGACGCCATCAGTAGCGACACCCTCCGGCCCAAGGCCGACAGGAAATGCGGCGGGCGCCGCGGGGGCCGGCGTCGTCGCAGTCTGCGCCTGCGACGTGGCGGTGATCAACGTCACCAGCAGGGTGCCGAGCAGGCCCCCCTTGATCAATCGATTGAGTCTCATCTGTCTCCTCCTCTCATCTGTCGCCTTTGGGCCTCTTCGGCCGTCGGCCAGTCAACCAAGGCGAGCTCTTTCACGATTTTGTTTGGTGCGAGCGAACCGGGACATCCCGCCCACAGCGTATGCGGCTCGTTACCCCATCTCAGCATCCCGATGTGATTCGACTTGTTGGCGTCTCGCACCGGGTCGCGGTCGATGAAGCCGAGCTTTCGCCGCACCAGTTCCATGTCTTTTGGGTCGCCGGTCACAAACTGCCAGCCCGGTCCCACCTTGTAAGCCTTGGCATAGGCCGCCAGTTTCTCGGGCGTGTCCTCTTCCGGCTTGAGCGTGAATGAGTACATGAAAATGTCTTTACCCACGCGATCGCCGAGGAGTTTCTGCACCTTAAGGAGATTCGCCGTCGTGCCCGGACAGATACCCTCACACTTCACGTACATGAAGTTGATGATGACGATCTTGTCCTTCAGAAGATCGTCATAGAACTTGACCTTCTTGCCTTCGTGCGTTGTCAACGTGACGTTTGGGAAGCTTCGCTCCGCCAATCTTTCGCGCGGCGTCTTGATCCGCTTCGTTTCTGCTTGCTGTGCTTGCACGACACCGGCGAGAAGGGCGATACCAAGCAGTGCAACGAGTGTTTTTCCATGCATGCTTTTCATGTTTCGATATCTCCTTTCTCACGGGTTCGTGATGTTGTCGCCGGGGCCATCGACGATCTCCCAGATGAGCATCATCGCGTGATCCTCGTGGACGACGTTGTGGCAGTGGAACGGATAACGGCCCACAAAGTCGCGGAAGCGGAAGAAGGTCTTCGTCTGCATGTTGTGCTCCAGGCGAATGACGTCCTTGCGTCCGTTCTGAACGAGGCCGGTTGAAGCAGGCGGCGCGCCGTTAATCGAGAGGAACTGAAACTCCTCGAAGTGAATGTGTGCCGGGTGCTGCCAACCGCCGGAGCTGTTGTTGACGATCCAGTGTTCAACCGAGTTCTTTGCTACGCGTACTCTCACTTCCTGACACTCGGGATCCATCGCGCGGCCGTTGATGGTCCAATTGCCGTTCGATCGGTCGAAGTTGAAGGTGCGCGTGATACGCGGCGCCGCGGTCTTGTCAGGCAGTCCGTAGAACCTGGTGATGGTGGCCGGGTCGACGCTGTTGTCGGCGATCGGCGGCAGGTCAACCACGATCTTCAGGATCAGGTTGCCCTGGCCAGCCGGCAGAACCTTGCCGGTTGGGCCGCGACCGTCCTGCTGCTCCAGACGATTCTCGATATAGAGAGTTTTACCCGCGTATTTCGAGAAATCGATGATCACGTCAGCGCGCTCGGCGACGCTAATGCGGACGCTCTCGACCTCTACCGGTCGCTCGAGCAAGTTTCCGTCGGTCGAAATCTGGTGGAATCTGATCCGCTGATTCAGATTGCTCGTGTCGGTAAAGAAAAATTGATAGAAGCGCGATGGGCCAGCGTCGAGCCAGCGGAAGCGATAGCGCCGCGGGTGGACGTGCATCACTGGCTGCACCTTGCCGTTGACGAGGAAGCGATCGCCCAGCACGCCGTCGAAGTTGAAAGTGTCGAAAGTGACGATGCCGGTCTCCGAGTCGTAAAGATGATCGCTGAAGAGCATCGGCACGTCGAAGTTGCTGTCGTCGCTTATGCCGTCACCAAATGACGGGAGGTGGAAGCCCGTCGTTTCATCCCCGGTGTCGTAGTCGTTGAAGAGGAGGTACATGCCCGCCAGCCCCTTGTAAACGTTCTGGGAGGTGAAGTCGTGCATGTGGTCGTGATACCAGAGCGTGCTCATTGCCTCTTGAATGTCGCCGCCCGTGTCTTTGTGTGTTGAGTTCACACCCGCTAAAACGTTTGGATAGTGCTGGTCATAAAACTTGCCTGGTCCAAAGAAGTGACAGGGGTTGCCGTCAGACTCCGAGGGGGTGTGACCGTTATGTAAGTGTGTTGTGACGAGGTTCTTGCCAAAGCCGCCGTTGTTGGCGGGCAGGTTGTTGCGATTACGCACGAGAATGGGGCGGCCATAACGCTCAACATAGAGCGGGCCCGGAACCAGCCCATCGAAACCCCAGAGCGGCTGAAGGGGGAGGTCGGGGTGAGTAACAATGTTCGACAGCCGCTGCTCGACCTCATAGAACTTTACGGGCGCAAACTGGCTGAACGCCTGGTGCGCAATCGTGCGCCCCTCGCCTGCGGCGGTGTTTGGAACGGCGGTCGGAGCAGGATTCAAGACCGCGGTCGGCTGCTTGACTGTCATGCGCGTGAAAGGCTGTACGAACGGACGAGTCGGAGGACTGCTGGGGCCACTTCCGCTGCCACTGTCAAAGAGGCGACCGGCGCTCGTGCGCGCCCTGACACTCAAGCCTGACATCGGGACGAGCAGACCGGCGCTGGTCAACAAACCCATCTTGAGCATGTCACGCCGGCTCAAACCGGCCGCTACGATCTCGCGCCTGTTTTTGGCGGCTTGCTGCTTCTCTTTCTCAGCTCTTCTATCAATCTTTGAAATGTTTGCCATAGGTGTTGCTCCTTTTGAGTGCAAACCTCTGCATAGGTCCTATAGAACCCATAGGACCTATATGGAGGTTTCACTGAAGAATGGGATCTAGTTGCACCAGTCGCCGGACTGTTGCAGACAACGGAAATTTCTACCGAGTGCGGGAAATACCGGAGTGCCGTCGGCGCGCTTTACGTCGCGGATGAAGGCGTCAGGCCGGATGAAGCCGTCGCGTGGATCTTCGGGAATCGGGCAGATGACCCAACGGAAGACACCATCGTCAACGGGCCGTGTGCGGAACTCGACGAGCCCTTTCGACGCGAGTCCATCAATCTGCGATGGGCTGGTCAGAATGGCTGTGCCGTCAAGGTCGCGGCCGTTGGTAGCAGCGATTGGATCAAGCTCCTTGCGTCCTTCGGCTGTGAAAGCTTTCGGAGTGTAGACCACCCAAACGGCGACCCACAGACCGAGCGGGTCGTTCGAGAAGTAGCCATCGCGAGTGTCGAAGACGTTGTCCTGTCGCTTGTTGGGAAGGAATGGATCGAGAATCGAGCCGGCCGACGCCTTCGGAAAGATGAAGACGCGGAAGCGTTCCGCTGTGTCGAACGCAGCCTGGCCGCGTGACGTTAGTTGACCGGCGGCATTGCGCTCGAAGCTGGTTGAGTTGAGCACGCCGAAGATGTTGGCGTAGGTTAGACCACTCGAGCCGGTCGTGCCGGGAGTGGATTCGATAGTGCGTACGTTTGATCGGTTCGGATCAGTGTTGCTGTTGTCGATGACGAAGTCACCGGCGCGGCCGGCAGTGCCGACACGCAAGACGATGTTCTCGGGCACGATGCCGTGCGCGCGGTAGGCAGCGTCGCTAAAGTCAAAGGGCGATGTGCCGAGGTCGTTGCCTCCGCTCGCGGAAACATTCGCGCCTGAGTTAAGTCCGCCCACAATCATCAGCGCCATTGCGATGACGGCAAGCAGGATGGTCCACTTTGAAATCTTCCTGTTCGTTTTCATGATCGGTTCTCCTTGATAGTCTCAAATGTGAGGAGCGAATCATGAAGGAACAGTTTTCGGACGACTGTCAGCGCGGCGACACGAGTGTCACCCCGCTGACAAAAATGTGAAAAAAGTTTGACTGATGGCGAGGAGTAGACCGGCGTACGTCTGCAGTTCTTTCAAACGCTTGATGCGAATCCAACCACGACCTAGTTCGATAATGTCGCGGCGTTCCAGATCGTTGAGAACAGTTGTCGTAGTCTGGCGCGCAGCACCGATCAAGCTCGCGACATCGTGATGGGTGAGCGGCACGAGATAATCGTTCATCGCGGTTTCGACTTCCACCGCGCTCGTCGCAAGCTCGTGCAATAGTTCGCATACGCGAGCAGACACGGCCTTCGAGGTAATGTCGGAAAGTTTCTTCTCCATGCGCCGGCGCCGATCGCCGACGAGCCGAATGTAGCTCAGCGAGAGTTTCGGTTGAGAGGCCAGGAGCTGTGTGAATTCATGCTTCCTGAACACCCACATCACTGTGTCGTCGAGCGCCTGCGCCATGTTGCTGCGCGGCGACTCGTCCACGAGCGCGAACTCGCCGAAAATTTCGCCTGGCTGGATGATGTCAATGGCAATTTCCTTCCCCGACTCAGAGAGCACCGACAGCTTTACCCTTCCTTGCCTGAGGATGTAAACAAAGTCGGCGGGGTCGCCAGGCATGTAGATGAACTCACCGCGCGCCTTCCGGACACTGCGCGCGAGCGCTGCGACGCGGCTCTTCTCGTCGGGGCTGAGGTTGGAGAAGATTTGTACGCGTGACTGACGACGAGAACTTCCATACGTTGCGATCAAGGGTGTAGCGACTGACATAAAATTCACTCCTAATCGAATTTAGGCACACTCTGGGATGCGAGGCTTCATCAGTCTTCATCGGGTCCAAAAACCAAATTTGGTTCGGGAGGTGAGTTCTGAAGCTTGCGAGTGACGCGCGATTCTACAGTAGCGGAGCGGCGACGCAAAATGCAGGGGGCGGAATGAGCAGATCGCGTCGCGCGGACAAAAACCGGTGGCGTTCTGGGCGCCACCGGCCGGCAAACATGATTGATTTCAGTGTTAAAACTCAGGCCTCCGAAGCCCATTCCAGGTGATCGCGCATCATCTTCCTTGAACCGACGATTCAGAAAATCCTCCGATTAACTTAATTTGTACCGACGTTCGGACTCGTTTCGTATTGGGACCCAACGTTAACTCCCCAGGCGTTTATCGACTGCGGTACGTGCAGCAGGTCCAGCAGGTTCACGTCCCCCCACTTGAGTTGCTCAAACGACGGCATACGATCCAGCCGCATCAACTCTTCGATCGCGGCCATCTCGCGGTCGCGATTCATGCCCGCGACTGCCAGCACCCGGTTGTTCTTCACGTAGTAAGCGAGGAAGTCATGTGACGAAACCTCGCCGTGAAAAATGATCTCGTCCCACCACTTCGCGTGGCCGACGTAGAGAAGGCCAGCATCGAACTGCCGCGTCCAGAAGAATGGAACCCCTTCGAAAGCGATGTCGCGTCCTAACATGTTGCGCGCCGCTGTACGCCCTTGCTGCTGCGCCGTGCGCCAGTGCTCAATGCGCACTCTGTTGCCCGTGCGCCGATCGAGGAAGCTGGCAATGTCGCCTGCGGCGTAGAGTCCGTCGGCTGCGCACAGCCGCGAGTCAACAACAACGCCTCCGTCTTCATTCAACTCGACCCCTTCGAGGAAGTAGGTGACAGGCCGCACACCCGCTCCGACCACAACCATATCGGTCTCGATGCGCTCGCCGCTGTCGAGCACGACTGCTTCAACGTTGTGACTGCCCTCGAAACTGTAGACTATGCGGCCGAGTTTGAACTGGACGCCGTGGCTCTCATGCACACGCCGGAACACCGCTCCGATTTCCGCGCCAAGCGTGGTCTCAAAAGGCTCCTGCGACGGCGCGACAACAGTCACTTCCAGGCCGCGCTCGCGCAGACTGTAAGCCGCCTCCATCGCTATGAAGCTCGCTCCAACAACAACGGCGCGCCGCGAACGATTAGCAGTGTCGATGATCGAATCGGCGTCATTAAAACTGCGGAGAACGCAGATGTTCTTCAGATCCGAACCGGGAATGTTGAGACGAATAGGCGCGCCGCCTGTTGCGACGAGCAGTGCGTCGTAATCCATCGTCTCGCCACCCTCGAACGTGATCGTCTTCGTGCGTGCGTCAACGCGAGCCACTTCCCTGTTGAGCAACAGCCTGATTCCGTGCTCACTGAAAAACTCGTCCGAACGCAACGGCATCCACTCAGGCTCCGCGTGCCCGTGTAAATAATCCTTGCTGAGATTTGGTCGATCGTAAGGCGCGCGGTTCTCGCGCGTGATCATCACCACGTTACCGCGGAAACCTTCTTCGCGCAGTGTTTGAGCCGCGGCGTAACCAGCCGCGCCGGCGCCGATGATGATGAACTGTCGCGAGTCCGCAACTGGATCGCAGGCTGCCATTGTTGGCGTGCGTCGATCTTGCGGCTCTTCGGGCACGCTGACCATGATCTGTTCGTCCTCGACACGCACCGCGTAGCTAACGAGCGCGTCAAGGGCAGGGGGTTCTTCGGAATCGCCGTTGATGACATTGAAAACAGCGTGGTGCCAGGGACATACGACCCGGGTGCCGCAGAGGGCGCCTTCAGTGAGCGGCGCTCCGTAGTGAGGACAGGTTGCACTCACTGCATGAAAACGATCGGCAACACGCGCCAGCAAAATCCGCGTCTCGCCGGCTGTGACTTCTTTCATCTCGCCGTCCCGCAGGTCGGAGGTGTTCGCTACGTGAACGTCTTTGTAATTCATCTGTTGGTCAGGCCACGCTGCAAAGGTGACCCATCTTCTCCTTCTTCGTTTTGAGATAACCCGCAAAGAAATCGTGCGGCTCGACATCGAGCCGAACACGCTCAACGACTTGAAGGCCGGCCTGCCGCAGCGCGCGAATCTTCGCCGGGTTATCCGACATCACACGCACTGCGCGCAGGCCCAGATCGAGCAGGATTTCGGCGCATTGTTCGTAGCGCCGCATGTCCGCTTCGAAGCCTAGCCGCTCGTTGGCTTCGATCGTGTCGGCACCCTCGTCCTGCAAGGCGTAGGCGCGGATCTTGTTGATGATGCCGATGCCGCGCCCTTCCTGTTGCTGATAGACGATCGCCCCGTGCCCTTCCTGCTCGATGAGTTTCATGGCAGCGTTAAGTTGTCGCCCGCAGTCGCACTTGACTGAGCCAAACACGTCGCCTGTCATGCACTGCGAGTGAATGCGAACGAGACTTGATCTATCGGATCGCAGTTCGCCCTTTACGAGCGCGACGAACTCTTCCGTGGAGACGAGCGAGCGAAAACCGATGATGCGAAACTCTCCCGTCTCTGTCGGCAAGCGTGCTTCTGCGACTCGCTCAACTGTTCTGGTGGCGACGTTGGTGCTGTTGAAGTGAACTAACCTAAGTGCCATGTCCTTTTCTCGTTGCATAGTCATTGTGTTTTAAGAAGCGGGAGAGGTTCTGTCAGCCAGATGCCTCGGTTGTCACCTGGCTGACAGAGCAGCGAAAATTTCTTAGCCACAAAAAAGCACATAGGCGCAAAAATCATTTGTGTTTTATTGTGCTTCTTTGTGGCTTCATTTTATGCCCTTTGTGGCTTAGAGCGACTTCAGGTACTCGACGAGGTCAGTCTTCTGCTGCTCGCTCAGGTTCGTACCGAAGAAACTGTTGTAGTGCTCGACTACGTCGCGCAAGGTTGCGAAACGTCCGTCGTGATAGAACCCGCCCTTCTGGTGTGTCCAGAGACCCTTGAGTGGAGCCGTTCTGTAACGCTCGTCGGGTGAACGTTTGGCCTGGAAGTCGTCAATGCCGATCTCTTCCGGCGTGTGCATGTTCCAGCCCGGCTCGGTGTAGATCGGCGGCACGTGGCACGTCGCACACTTCGCCTGGTTGTTGAACAACGCCTCACCACGTTTCGCCGCGGCACGGTCGAAACTTCCAGCAGGCGCTGCTGGCGCGGGGATCGCGAGTTGGTAAAACTGAAGTGCGGGAAGCTTCGCGGTTGTTAAATCGGGATCGCTACGCACATTGCCGAAACCGGCGCGCGCGGCAATCGGGAATTTGACCGGATCGTTCAGGCGCGGATCGTAAAACGTTCCCTGCCCGTGCATTTCGAGATTGGCGACGAAGGCATTCCAGTGCGTGACTGAGCCCCAGCCCGTCCAGGTGTGCAGGTTAACGCCCGCAAGTCCGAAAGCAGGCGGGATGAGTGTCGCCGCCGACTTGCCGTCAGGCCGGAACGCTTTACCATCGAGGAATAACTCCGCGTCAAACTTTCCTGGTCCCCAACTCTGCAAGACCGTTCGCACTGTCGCTTCGTCAACGCCCAGCAGATCCGTAACCGGTTTGAGGTTTGGACTCAGTGCCACAATCGCACCGACGTTGAGATCGCGATTAGCCCAACCGTCGAGACGACGGCCAATGCCGGGCGCCAATGAGTTATCGACTGTCGAGTGACAGAGAGCGCAAGTGATACCGACAGATTGAAGGTTTCCAGCATCATTGACAGTTCCCTTCACCCCAACGACAGCGCCGAGTTTTAGTAGCGCTACAGTCGTGGCGGGATCGTCGAGATTTACTCGGCCATGCTTCAACTGCGAGATCAACGAGTCAGGCAGTGCGTCCGAGTCAACTTTCAGCCCGACCGCAAGGGCCGTTTTCGGACTGACGCCCGGACCAACGCCGCCGTTCGCCACGCCGGCAATTGCGCGGTGGAGTTGCAGCGCATCAGTCCAGAACGCCTCGTCACCAAAAGTGTCGAAACGAAATGTCTGCTTACCCTCTGCGAGCATCCGCTGCGCGTTTGCGTCCGTTGACCCGCCATCGGTGTCCTTCCCCCCGCCCTTGCCACTTTGCGCGTCGCCCTTTACGCCAAGAACAACCAGCGTTACGGCGACGGCTAAGAGCGCTAATGCAGTCTTCAGCAATCCGCGCTCTCTCGAATCAGGTTTTCCTTCGCTCGCGGCAATCTTTCCGCTATTCCTTGGCATTTCTCTCCTCCTTGTGATTAACGGTCGTACTCCTGGCTCAGTCGCGCCAATGCGAGCGCGCCGAGCGAGAGACCAAAGTCGCGTAGCGCCACGTCGAAATATCCCGGAATCATGAGCAGATTAGCGACGATTAGCAGCAACCACGCGGACACCACATAAGCAAAGAGACGCGGTTTGAACGCGACTCCGAGCCCGGCAACGATCTCGATCACGCCGACGGCGAGCATCAACTCGTGCCCATGGCCACCTGTCAGGTTGTTGACGAACGACGGGAGGTATTGCTCCCAATTGACGAGCAGATTGAAAAACTTGTCGAGCCCGGCGACGATGGGGGCGACTGTAAAGCCGAGGTGCAGAATCTGGTATGCCTGGTAGCTCGGATTTGAGGCGCTAACCCTTTCTCTATTGAGGGAAGTTACTTCCGCTGAACTACTTATTACCTGTGCCATCTCCTTAGTTCTCCTGAATAAGAATTACTGTTTGACTGCTTGGGATTATTAAAATACGCCTCTTCCATAATAAGTCAAGAGGTTATTTGACTTTTTGTGTTTTCTGTAAAAAGGCGTTAGAATTGGCGGTGTCAGGAGGTGGGTTATGGAGGCGATGAAGCTGGATAGGCGCTTTTTTGAAAGCACGCGCGGGCAGATCGTCACGATCCTCCGTGGCTCGGCGTGTACGGTCGACGAGTTGGCGGTACAGCTTGAACTCACCGACAACGCAGTGCGCGCACATCTTTTGACACTTGAGCGCGACGGGCTGGTGCGACAGAGCGGACTTCGTCGCGGTCCTCGCAAACCGCACTTCACCTACGTGCTGACACCCGAAGCCGACGCACTCTTTCCCAAAGCTTACGACGCCCTGCTCAATCAACTCATCGCCGTGCTGAAGAACCGGCTCAAGCCATCAGAGATTGAGGACGTTCTCCGGGAAGTCGGGCGCGCGGTAGCGGCTGGAGCTCCTGCCGGAGAGAATAATCTGGAAGGTCGTGTACAGAGTGCGCTGAAGGTGTTAGAGGCTATCGGCGGATCCGCCACAGTTGAGCAGCATGAAGACAAGATCGTGATTCAGGGTAGCAGCTGCCCTCTGGCTGCTGCCGTAAACGTTCATCCGGAAGTCTGCCAGTTAGCCGAGACGCTCGTCGCGGAGATAGTGAAAGCCCCGGTCCATGAATTCTGCGATCGCGAAGGTCGCCCCAAGTGCCGGTTCGAGATCAGCAGCAAAGAAGCACAAAAATCGAACTAAGCCACAAAAAGGCACAAAAGGCACAAAAGAGGGAGAACGAATAAGCAAGTTCTTTGTGCTTTTTTGTGGCTTGGTATACCTTTTGTGCTTTTTTGTGGCTTGAGATACTTTGTGGCCTATGTTGGATCTTAATTACGTTCGCGAAAATATCGATAAGGTGCGTGAGGCGCTCAAGGCGCGCCGCGCCGACACCACTGCGCTCGACGATTTCACGCGCGCTGATGAAGAGCGTCGCTGTGTCATTGCTGAATCCGATCAACTGAATGCACAGCGCAACGCGTCGAGTCGGGAGATCGGCGGGTTGATGAAAGAGGGCAAGAAGGAGGAAGCAGAAGCGCGCCGCGCCGAAGTCGCCAAGCTCAAGGATAGGATTAGCGAACTCGATCAACTGCGCTCCCAGGCCGAAGCGCGCATGCACGAACTGCTCTCCACTCTGCCTAACATCCCGCACGCAAGCGTGCCCGTGGGTGATGATGAATCGGCGAACCAGGAGGTTCGTCGCTGGGGCACGCAGCCGAAGTTCGATTTCGAACCGAAGGACCACGTCGATCTCGCAACGGCACTCGGTATTCTCGATCTCGAACGCGCGACCAAGATCGCTTCCGCGCGTTTCGCGATTCTCAACGGCGCCGGCGCGCGGCTCGAACGCGCACTGATCAACTTCATGCTCGACGTCCAGACTCGCGAGCACGGTTATCTCGAAACGCTACCGCCCTTGATCGTCAATCGTCATTCACTCTTCGGCACCGCGCAGTTGCCGAAGTTTGAAGCTGATCTTTTCAAACTCCAGGACGATCGCGAACTCTACCTGATCCCGACCGCGGAAGTGCCGGTAACGAACTATCATCGCGAAGAGATACTCGACGCTTCACAGCTCCCGATACGCTGGGCCGCGTACACAGCGTGTTTTCGTTCTGAAGCCGGTAGCTACGGGCGCGATACGCGTGGTGTGATCAGGCAACACCAATTTGAGAAGGTAGAGCTCGTGAAGTATGCGTTGCCGGAGAATTCTTACGAAGAACTCGAGTCGCTGACGCGAGACGCGGAGACGATCCTGCAAAAGCTCGGTTTGCACTATCGTGTCGTAACACTCGCGACTGGCGATCTGGGGTTTGGCGCAGCGAAGACTTACGACATCGAGGTGTGGCTGCCGTCACAGAACGCGTTCCGTGAAATTTCTTCGTGCTCCAACTGCGAAGCGTTTCAGGCGCGCCGCGCGCAGATCCGTTTTCGCCGTGCGGGCGGAGCGAAGCCTGAGTTTGTACACACGCTCAATGGCTCGGGGTTAGCGGTCGGCCGGACGTGGATCGCAGTGCTGGAGAACTACCAGCAGGAGGACGGATCGGTCATCATTCCCGAAGTGCTGCGACCGTACATGGGAGGGTTAGACCGAATTACGAATTAGAGCCGCAGATGAACGCGGATAAACGTCGATCAGAATCAGCGTTAATCTGCGGCTTCCATTTACTTCACTCTCAGATCGAACGGCATCAACAGCATCGTCTCGCCATTCTTCATCCGATCCATCAACGCCATGTAGCGCAACGCACGGCGTGCATCCTCAGGCAACGCGGCGAACACCGCGCGCTGCTGTTCGAGTTGAGTATTTGAATTCTCGCCGCCGCCGCTCAGCAACTGCTGCAGGAACGTCGTCGGATAAGGCAGGATCACCTGCTCGACGCCTTTGTCGGCGGGAATCTTCGCGAGCTGTTTTGCAACTGCGACTGCTTTGTCGAGCCCGCCGAAGTCATCCACCAGGCCACGGTCCTTCGCCTGCTGTCCGGTCCACACGCGGCCCTGGGCTATCGAATCGATATACTGCGGATCTTTTTGGCGGCCCTTCGCTACCTTCGGCACAAAGTCCTGGTAGTAAGTCGTCTTGATCCACTCTTCAAACTTCGCTCGCTCCTCGTCGGAAAACTTTTCCGTCTCGCGGAACATTCCCGCGGTCTTGCCACGCAGCACATACTCGTTCGAGATGCCGAGCCAATCGTAAAAACCACGCACCACGGGTTTGCCCGCGACCACGCCGATCGACCCCGTAATCGTCGACGGCTGTGCGATGATCTTGCTCGCACTCGCCGAGATGTAATAACCACCCGAGGCCGCCACGTCGCTCATCGAAACCACCACCGGCTTCTTCTGGTTCGCAGCTTCAACTGCGTGCCAGATGATGTCCGACGCGAGCCCCGAACCGCCGGGACTATCGACGCGCAACACAATCGCCTTGATCGTTTTGTCGGCAGCAGCATCGTTCAAAGCCTTCGCCACCGTGTCGGAACCGATCGATTGATCGCCCGACGGGCTGTTTTCTGAACTGCCGGAACCGATGTCGCCGCTGGCGTAGATCACCGCGATCCGTTCACCCTTGTTCAGTCCGAGCGACTCCGGCCTCACGTCTCGGTATTCATTGCGCACTGCCACAAACGAATCAGTCTCCTTGTAACCCAGCATCTGCTTGAACTGCTTCTCGACGTCGTCTTTGTACAACGCTTCGTCGATCAGTCCTACTTCCTTCGCTTTGGCCGCACCGTAAGGAGCGTTATCGATCAGGGCGCGTACTTCGTCCGGGGTCTTTTTACGCGCCTGCGCGATGGTGTTGACGTAGCGATTGAAAAGATCGTCGAGCAACGCGTTGACGACCTCGCGATGAGCGTCGGTCATCTGCTTCTGCGTGAACGTGTCGCCCGCGCTCTTGTACTTTCCGATCTGAAAAATGTCGGGATAGATGCCGAGCTTGTCGAGCGAGCCACGGAAGAACATCACGTCGGCAGCGAGCCCGTTGATGAACAACTCACCCGGAGGCGGCACGATGATCTTGTCGCATGCGGTAGCGATGTAATATTCCTTGTTCAGTCCAAACTCGATATAGGCGTAAACAGGTTTGCCGGAGGTACGAAAATCGGTGATCGCGTCGCGAATCTCTTCGGCTTTGCCCCAACCGACGCCTGACATGTTGATATCAAGCAGGATGGCCTTGATGCGCTTGTCGACCTTCGCCTTCTTGAACTGCATCACCAGTCCGGTGAGCGATTGATCTGGTCCACCAAAGATTTTCTTGAACGGATCGTCAGGGCTGTAGTCGGGCAGCGGGCCGGACACGCGCAGGACCAGCACGCTGTTGTCGCGGATGGACGGTTCGCCTCCGCGCAACGAAGCCCAGATTATCGCGATGCCGATAAGGACGACTAAAACGACCGTGCCTAAAATGCCGAATATGATTAAGACGGTTTTTCGTGTTGATGACATTATTAAATCCTCAGTTTTTAATGGTTTGTACGCACTGACAGCGGAAAAGGTTTAGCCACGGGTTACACGGATTTGACGATCCAGCCGCCGCCGACAACCTCATCACCGCGATAGAAGACTGAGGCCTGGCCGGGGGTGATGGCGCGCTGAGGTTCGTCGAAGACGATGCGGGCGCGCTCGTTTGGCAACGGCGTGATTGTCGCCGCGGCCGCTGTATGACGATACCGCACTCGGACCTCTGCGCGCACCGGTTTTTTTGGATCGTCGAAGGCGATCCAGTTCACGCGCGCCACAGTGAACTCGCTGCTCAGCAACTCTTCCGCTGAACCGGCGGTCACGCGATTGTTCGCGGCGTCGATTGAAATCACGTACAACGGTCTCTCATCCGCGATGCCGATCCCGCGTCGCTGTCCGATCGTGTAGCGATGAATACCTTCATGCTGGCCGATCACACGCCCGTTTGTGTCGACGATCTCGCCGGCGCCCGGCAAGCGCTCGGTGGCGTTTTCCGCTTCGAGATAACGATCGATGAAACCCGAATAATTACCATCGGGCACGAAGCAGATCTCCTGCGACTCTTTCTTCTCGGAAACGCCGGTCAAACCGTGTTGACGTGCCGCGTCGCGAGCTTCAGGCTTCGACATCTCGCCGAGCGGAAACAGCGCGCGTGATAACTGTACCTGCGTGAGCTCCCAGAGGAAGTACGACTGATCCTTCTGTTGGTTCTGCCCGCGGAGCAACTTGTAGCGATTGCTCACCGGATCGAATTCAACGCGCGCGTAGTGGCCGGTGGCGACTTTCTCGCAACCGAGACTCAGCGCCAGTCGATCCAGTGACGCAAACTTCAAACGGCTGTTACACGACACGCAGGGAATCGGCGTCTCCCCGCTGAGATAGCTCGAGACGAATGGCTGGACAACGTCGCGCTCAAAGTCGCGCTCGAGATTGAGCACGTAAAACGGAAAATCCAGCTCTTCAGCGACGCGCCGGGCGTCGTAAACGTCGTCGAGCGAACAGCAACGGGAAGGCAGCGGATCGCCGTTTTCGTCCGTGTTGATGCCACGCCGCTGATCCCACAGTTGCATCGTAAAGCCGACCAGTTCGTGGCCTTGCTCTTTCAGTATTGCCGCGGCTGCGGAAGAATCCACGCCGCCACTCATTGCTACCGCGATCTTCATATTATTGCCTGTTTGGTACCTCTCCCCTCGAATGTTAAGATGCCCGTCTTCTCTGTGCAAACCCATCCACAGATTACGCAGATTAATCTGTGTAATCTGTGGATGGCTTTCGTGGAGCCTTAACCAGATGTCCGAAAGCGCAATCCAGGAATATCGAGTCGCTA
>DASVGE010000288.1:0-5561 GCA_036379695.1 Pyrinomonadaceae bacterium
GTCTCACGGCTGCGCACCCACCCGCTACCGCGAGGTGGTACTGACCCGACCCAACAGTGATTCTGACTTTGAGCCAAAGCACCGTGATTCACGCCGGACGACATGATCGATTTTGGAAGCTTCGTGCAGAACTAGAGTAGTCGTCCAATCAAATCGTTAGTGCGTTTGCCTCGTGAGGCATCTACGAATACAAGATGTGGCAATCCCGCTTTGTGACCGTCAGCGGGTCAGCTATTGTACAAAGCGTCAGCTATGAAGAAATTGGCAGAGACTGTATTAGTCATCTTGTCGGCGATAGTCCTTGTGGCGGGTGTGCTGACGTGGCGTGTCTACTCGTTCGGCAGGACTACTTCTGACGGTCCGGCTGATGCTGCGGTGGTGCTCGGTGCGGCGGTGTGGACCAAAGACCCCTCACCTGTCTTCAGGGAACGTATTAATCATGCCATCAACCTCTATCGAAACGGCCGCGTGCGGAAGCTGATATTCACGGGTGGTCAGGGAAATCCAGGCGAGCCGACGGAGGCCGCCGCCGCCAGGAATTATGCTCTGCAGAGCGGCCTGCCAGCGAGTGACATTCTGATTGAAGACAAATCCCATACTACGTACGAGAACATTCTCAATGCGAAGCAGCTCGCAGACAGCCACGGAATACGCAAGGTGCTGATCGTGAGCGATCCTTTGCACATGAAAAGAGCTATGACGATGGCAAGCGACGTCGGCCTCGCAGCTCACCCGTCACCAACACCGAGCACCAGGTATCAGGGAATGCGCATCCTGATGTACGAAACGTATTCCTATTTTGGTTACCTGCTGCGCCGTCCGTTCCAATAGACAAGTGCTATCTGTTAGGCGGATGGGCGCGGTCAGTAGTCATAATCAATCCCCCAGGCTTTCCGCTCTCATCCGAACCAAAACCGATTTGCGAACCATCTTCGAACTCTCCCTCAGCCCAAAAATCATTACCCGCCGCTGTGTGAGCCAAGGTGAGCGTCAAACTCGTGCGTGGCTCAACATCAAAAACGAAGTACATATTGTCCGGCACTCTGATCCGAAGAAACTTGATTCTCTTGCCGGTGTTATTCGCGATGAGGAGGCGATCTGAAACTGCATTGTGACGTGTAAACCAGAACCGTAGAATCTTTTCGTCCATCCACGCATGGTCCGGGTAGGCGAGTTCAAAGCTAATATCCATGAAATCGCCAGAGTGAGCAAAGCGATTCCTGGTGAGCACTTTCCCATCGACTAAAAGGTTGTATTTGACCACTGACGGAACAACGAAACCACCGCGTCCTTTATCGCCTGTCAATTCCACCGTGTACTTCCCACCAGGCGACGTACTTGACAGCCAGACGCGGTAATACGTGAGGCGCCAGTAAATGGCGACGCTCGCAACCATGGTCACAATGAAGACCAGTAGTCCGAGTAGTCTGTAGCGCTTCATACCTGACCACCTATCTCGCTTTAATCTCTTGTGCGATAATACCACCGCTCCCTTTTACGTACGCCCAAAGTAGTGGTCCACTGAAAGGAGACACATGCTTTCTCCATTTCTGATCTGTCTTACGCTCATCACCGGCACCCTCGCCCAGGATAATCAGAAAAAACCCGAAACTGCTGAACCTCCGGCCGGAACGGTGAGGGTCACGGGTCGGGTGGTCTACGAAGACACGGAACAGCCGGCGACTCGCCATCGCGTTCAACTCATTCTCTCAAGTGGGCTCCTTAATGCTCGTAACGGGCTTCGTATTCCTACGGCGATCACAGACGAGCGTGGCGAGTTTGCGCTAAGAGCTGTAACCGCTGGTGAGTATTACGTTCATTCTGAACCGATAGATCAACGTGGTCGCAGCAAGCTTGAACCGGTGCTCAGTCCATCCGGTAACGATGAGGCCGACGCTGCGAACCTGGAGCAGTTCAAAAAGAATAGCGTCAAACTTACTGTTGACGGTCAGCGCAACGTCGAGGTCAACCTTCGCGTACCGAATCCACATTTCGGTTCGATCTCGGGGACAGTCTTCGATGCCAAGCAACAGCCCGCACCCCGAGCGACGGTGCACGTTATTACTAAAGGCAACGACGTTATGGGCATGACCCTGCGCGCTGATGATCAGGGGCGGTATAAAGTTCGCGGTCTGGTAAAAGGCGAATACATCGTCGGCGCCGTTCCGCCTCCGAAAGAGGGAACCGACGGAGAAAGATTGAGGAACTATCAAGGAACGGCCGGAGCAACATATTTCCCCTCAACTTCACTCGTGCGAAACTCGCCTCCGGTTGCCGTCTTACCGGACGTCGACACCGCCAACGTCGATATCACGCTGCTCTCGAAGGCGTTGCGCAGTCTCACCGGCACCGTAAGAATGCGGGGCGATAGCCGTCCAGTTACAAATGCCATCCTCCGTTTACATGTCACGCAGATCACGGATCCGGCATCGGACACGTCAAAGGCTGCGACTGACAATCCGATGTTCAACTACACGAGCTCAACCGATAAAAACGGTCGCTGGTCTTTCTCCAACGTGCCGGACGGTGCATACCGCCTTTACGTCGAACCGAAGCAGAGCGAACCGTTGACGCCACGGTTTGTCCAAACAGAACAGGACTTAAAACTAAACGGAAACGACCTTGACGATCTCTTGATCGAAGTCTCGGAAGGGGGTCGACTTTCAGGCAGCGTAGTATTCGAGGGCACCCAGCCGCTGCATGTTTTCGTTCACGCCTCCTCTTACCGGCCACACGCGAATTCGTCGGCCACAGTCGATGACAATGGAAAATTTGTGCTGACCGGCGCGCCGTCGGGTGAAATCGAAGTAAGTGCAGTTGCTTACCCGCAAGAGAAATACTATGTGAAGTTGCTGGAAGCGAATGGACTCGACCTCTTGCGCAACAAGATCACGCTTGCTGAAAAGGATGAGATTAAAGACGTACGGATTGTGATTTCAGCCAACATTGGTGTGATCACGGGACGCGTGTCCGCTGGCGGTAAACCGGTCGCTGGCGCTAATGTGATGCTTCGTCGCACCGGCGATGACAAGCTTCGGTTGTTAGGTGGCAATCTATCGACAGCCACGAATGAGCGCGGAGTTTTTACTCTTAGCGCCGCGCCCGGAAGTTATCTGGTGGTTGCCTGGCGAACAGCCGACGGTCCTGCGGCATATGAGACGGCGATGAACAAAGCCGAACGCGAACAGGGAACAGGGCTTATATTGTCGCCGGGTGCTCGAAAGGAAATCGATATTCGCCTGCCGTAATTCAGCAGACGTGGTTGCATAAACGGATGTCGCGGCTCTGGAATGTAGACGATCAAGCAGGACGGCTAGCGGAACTAACCAGCCAGGATCGCGATCTGAAGGAAGCTCCGTTGCGTCGCGATGTGCGTTCGCTTGGGCGTCTGCTCGGCGAAGTACTCAAGGAACAGGTCGGCGACGAGTTCTTTGCAGCGGTTGAAGAGTTGCGCCTGCTGTTGATCGAGCATCGAGAGCTACACGCGCAAACAGGTCACGACCTCGATAACAAACGACGCTTGATCGAACAAGCGGAGAGCATTGTCAGTCGTTTGAATGTTGCTGAAGCACATCAAATGGCGAAAGCTTTCGCTATCTATTTTGAACTCACCAACCTCGCCGAAACCAATCATCGCAAACGTCGTCGCCGCGCTGCCCAGACGTCGCCCGAACTGTTGGCCCAACCGGGATCATTCCTCGGAACACTGCGCCGGATGCGTGATGCCGGTATAACTCAACAGCAGGCACTGGAGTGGCTGGCGAAGATCGAAGTCATACTTGTATTCACTGCTCATCCCACCGAAGTTGCACGACGCACCGTGTTATTCAAGCGCCAACGCATTGCCGCCGAACTCGAACAATTAGATCGACTGCCACTGACCGAGCGAGAGTCAAAGAAACACGAGCAGGCGATCATCGCAGAGATAACGGCACTCTGGCAGACCGATGAAGTCCGACGCCGTCATCCGAGCGTTAGCGACGAAATCAGGATGGGTCTCGATTACTATCCGAGTGTTTTGTTTGAGACCTTGCCGGCGTTGTATGAAGAGTTGGCGGAAGACTTCCGTGAAGCTTATGGCGACGAGTTGGCGGCGAACGTTTTGCCGCGAGTGTTGCGGTTTGGTTCGTGGATCGGCGGCGACCGGGATGGCAATCCTCTGGTTACGCCTGAGTGTACGCGCGATGCGCTGCAGATAGCTCGCGAAACGATTCTCGGCTACTACGTCGATCGAGTGAACGATCTGATCTGGCAACTCAGTCCTTCGACGTATCAGGTTCAAGCTTCAACGCACCTGCAGGCAGCGCTGAACTCTTATGAAGCGACTGTTTCGGCGCCGGAGCTCAATCCGGAAAGACATCCGTCACAGGAAGTCTACCGGCGTTTTCTCGATTATGTGCTGGCCCGCCTGGTCCTGGCGCGAGATGAGTCACACCATGCGAGTGCGTCCAAGAATGCAGCCGAGTTTCGCGAGGATCTGAGCGTGGCGCGTCAAAGTCTCTCGGAAAACGGTGGGGAACGTGTTGCGAGGTTCTTGTTCGATCCGCTAATGCGTCAGGTGGATACTTTTGGCTTTCATTTATACACGCTCGACGTTAGAGAGCATGCGAGCGTTCACAAACGTGCGTTGCTCGAGTTCTCAAATGTGGTTGCGTCGAACGAGAGTGCGCTTCCGCCGGCACCGTCGAAAGAGACTGTGAATTTGCTTGATTCACTGAGAATGGTCAGTGAGTTGAAGCGCGACTATCCAACCGAAGCGATTCGTAGTTACGTCATTAGCGGAACACAATCCGCTTCAGACGTCACCGCGTTGGTGTCGCTTGCTGAGTTAAGCGGTGTGCAGGTGGCGTCCACCAATGCATCCAATCCGGGCGTGATGCCTGTGCCGCTTTTTGAGTCGATCGAGGATTTGCGCAACTGCCCGGTGATTTGCCGGAATTTGTGGACCAGCGCTGACTACGGTCGTTTGCTCGACTCGTGGGGCCGCCGGCAGGAAGTGATGCTTGGGTACTCAGATTCAAACAAGGATGGCGGGATGCTCACCAGCACGTGGGAGATATTCAAAGCCCATCGCGCGTTGCATCAAGTTGCTGCCGAATGCGACGTAAAGCTCACGTTGTTTCATGGGCGGGGTGGAACAGTCGGGCGCGGCGGTGGACCAACTCATCACGCCATAATCGCGCAACCGCAGGGCGCCTTCACGGGGCAGATCAAGATCACGGAACAAGGCGAAGTGATGAACTGGAAGTACTCGGACCGGGTACTCGCCGAGAGAAATCTCGAGTTGATGATTGCGGCATCGCTGGAAGTGTTGTCTCGCCCGGGGAGTTTCGAAGATTTAGACGAGGAGAGTGAGGCGGCGCTGGAGCAAATGTCTCACGACGCGTTTGAGTTCTATCGAGAAAAGATTGCCGAGAACGAAGCAGTGCTGACCTACTTCGAGGAAGCGACTCCGGTGAGGGAATTGGAACACGTGAGGATCGGTTCGCGGCCGACACGACGAGGCGCCAAACGTGGTCTTGAGAATCTCCGCGCCATTCCGTGGGTGTTTGGTTGGATGC
>DASVGE010000289.1:0-12368 GCA_036379695.1 Pyrinomonadaceae bacterium
CCTGGTCGAACCACAGGAGTCAAAATTCTTAGGAAAATATCGCATGCAGATCGCCGACCAAGTCGCTACCGCTCCCTGTACTGACCCGATCCAAGAGTGACTCCGACTTTTGAGGCAAAGCTGCGTCGCAGTAGTGCGCTCACTGTTTTTCATCCGCCCATCTGATATCAGTTATCAGCATGTAAACATAGCCGTCCTCTATTGGACCTCGGTAGGCCCCTTTAGACTTCAGCAGGTAACCCGCGGCGAGGGTCAGCGTGCCTGCATGGTCCTCGTCGCATTCCCACTTAGCTGTGGTCAACTCTTTGTAGGTGTGCCGCTCGCCAAACTCCTTCACTTTCCCGATGTCCTTCTTCATTCCGTCAGCAACGTATTTATTGGCCCACGACCACATCCAGGTCTGCGAGTAGGTCGAGTAAGAGCCCACGATCTGCGCGTCGGCTACCACCTTTGTCACGCCGTCCTTAGAGAAAGTGAGTTTGCCGGTTTTCTGGTTTAGATACCACGAATAACTCCCGAGCTTATACTCGTCACTCAATCGAGTCGCATCAACGACGAACTTGGCACTCGCTTCTGCCAGGAATTTTTCGTATGAGTCAGCATTCCTGGTCTGCGAGATAAAGGGTGATAGCAGTAATGCGACGCTTAGAACAAGTAAGGCCATAAACGCTCCATCGTTGTCAGCAGCCTAACGCTGCATTGAGTGGCGTGCCGACACAAACTACCAGATAAAAGGCAACTGCGGCGAGTCCGTTTCATAGCGCGTGTTCGGCGCGGCGGCAAGACTGCTGGACGTTCAGGTTCGAATTCGGTCACTGTCGTCGACCAACAAAATATGGGCTGGGGAACGTCAGATCAATAATCGCCCGCTTTAAACGTCGGCACGCTATTTTTCGCGTGACAGTGCTCGATCTGTAAGGCAGTATCATTGACCGCAAATCAAATCCCGGTTGAAGGAGAATGGCATGAGGCAAGTGTTGAATTTCTGGACGAAGCTGTCGTTGGCGCAGTTATCCACTTCTAGTTTGATGGTCGCTGCACTTGCGTTCATCTCTGTGATCGTTACGCCGGCCCAGGCGCAGAACGACAAGATGACTCCCATCGCTACGCCCTCGCAGTCCAATGCGATCGAACTCGGGACCGGTCCGCTGCCCGGTGCGAAGAACCCGGAGTCGTGGCATACCCAGTACGGCAGTCGGTTTGCGCGCAATGTAACTATTGCGACGTTGACACCCTTTGTGCCGGAACCAGCCAGGGCAAGCGGTGCGGCAGTCATCGTCGCGCCTGGTGGCGGTTTTCGCACCTTATCCATGGAAAATGAAGGCTGGAATGTCGCGCGTGCACTCGCGGAAAAGGGTGTCGCCGCGTTCGTCCTTAAGTATCGCTTGAACCAGACCCCCGCAGACATGGCGGAGTTCGAAAAGTCCATGCGGGAAATGTTTTCGGGAACGGCGCGGCCGCCGCGTCCGGACCCTGAGAAGGCGATAGCCGGTCTCGCGCCGCAGATCGCCGACGCCCGCGCTGCGTTTGCACTGATCCGGAAGCGTTCTGTCGAGTGGCGCGTCGATCCTCACCGGATTGGCATGGTTGGCTTTTCCGCCGGCGCGATGTTAACAATGGCGACTACGCTCGCAGGCGAGGATGCGAAGCCAGCCTTCATCGGCAACATCTACGGTCCTCTCGCGCCGCTTACCGTTCCGGCCGGCGCGCCGCCTCTGTTCATCGCCCTCGCTGCCGACGATCCGTTCTTCGCGAACAGTGGCTTTGGTCTAATCGATAGCTGGAAGGCAGCGAAGCGCCCCGTCGAATTCCATCTTTATGAACAGGGTGGCCATGGCTTCGGGATGTATCCGAAGGAAACGACCAGCACGGGTTGGTTCGAAGCCTTTGTGCGCTGGATCGGGATGCACGGAATGCTGAAGCCGGGAGTGTCAGGAACCGGCGGTGCCGCAAACTAGACGGCTAACATCTGAAAGTTTTGTCATCATGCCCGCGCCGTGCTGAGCCACTTTTGCACTTTGCTATTCAGAGACTCCCTGGAAAGCAAACCAATGACCGTTTCAAAGTGCTGGCTATTTACGAAGACTGCTATTGCAGGCAGATTCAGGATGCGAAGCTCTTTGCATCTTTCCCAATTTTCCTGATCGTCAGTGTCGATCGCTCCGATGAAAATGTGATCTTTGTAAGCATCACGGATTTCGCAGAGCATCTGATCCATAGTTATGTCATGCGGATTCCAGCCAGCGTAAAAATGGAAGACGGCGACACTGTGGCGAGCGATGACTGCGCCAAATTCATCGGGCAGGACTTTGGTTGTGGATAGCTGCCAACTCATTTCATTGCGTGTAATCCGATGCCGACGTCGGGCTGGCTGACATCGGCGCAGCTGTGCGGCGGCGTAGGCGAAACTGTAATCGAACCCTGTATGAATTGACAGTTACCAGATTCCGCCGGTTTCGCATAAGTTCTTACAGTCCGTAACTATCGGACTAGAAGGCCGTCCAATTCCAAGTGAGGAAACGATGAAATCTCTTCTGAAGAAAACCGGAGGCATGTTGTTAGCCAGCTTCATCTTATGCGCTGTGGTTCAGGCACAAAAAACCTCAGCTGCTTTCGATGAGAAAGTCGATTTTTCAAACTACAAGACCTTTGCATTTGATAAAGAGGGCGCGCGCAATCCATACGTGAACACGTTGATCGTAGAAGCGGTTGAACGCGAACTCACCTCTCGAGGACTCACTAAGGTGAATGCCGATCCCGACCTAAAAGTGGTTTATCTGGCGGCAACGCTTCCCAATCTCCAGGTCCAGAATGTTCCTTTCTACCATGTCGTTAATCCCGCTTATAGCGGAATCGTAGGTAGCGCAACTATGAACATGTGGGATGTTACGACAGGCACGCTGGTAGTCGATCTGTTAGATCGCAAAACTGACCGGGTTGTTTTTCGTGGCACGGTAAAGGACGTCTTACAACGAGCTCCCAGCGCTGATTTGAAGGCGGATGCCAAGATAGTTGCCAAGCCCATCAATAAAGGCGTCGCCAAAATCTTCAAAAAGTACCCCGTTAAGCCCAAATAAACTATTTCTGGATCAGCGAAACTTCTGATTTGCGCGTGTCGACTTGCCAGGAAAGGCTTTCAGTTGCGCCGACGAGGTACGTCACGGTAAACCAGTGAGTCGAATCCATGACTCCTGGCGCAAACGGTCGCGTGACTGTCCAGCGGCGTTCGTCGGTATCGAACCACCAGCCGTCGATTCCTACAGACTCTTTTTGCTGGCCCGCGCTCACATGCTTAAGCTCAAGCAGTTTGATCTGTTCCGCCTGAGTCTTCCACACTAATGATAATGCCTCACAATGCGGAGGCAATGAACCGCTAACATCAGTCGCGGAAGCTTGTGACAGCGAATTAGACGACGTTTTCGTACACGCTGGTGACAAGCCAAGGAACGCGAGTCCCAGCAGCATAGTTCTTCGCAGTATCATCATTAGTGCACTCCTTTGGTCCAATACATCATGTATTATTCTCCAGACGTAAAAGTAAACCGTTTATACATTTTGGAACGCCTAAACTATCGAAACTTGCGCTCGCCGAACACATCAGTGGAGGTGCAAATCAGTGAAAACCAAACTTTTGGCTAAGTTGGTGGTGGGTCTCATGATTGTTGGCTCGCTCAATTCCGCTGCCAGATCATTTGGTCAGTCTTCCAGTAGAGATGATTCTTTGAAACCTTTTACCACCTGCGCGCTTGAGAATGGGTTGAGAATTGTGCAAGTCGATCGCTTGCCGAAGAATACCAAGTCACGCACCGTCACAACCAGTAAAGGTGAACAAGTGATTTCGCTTGCCGACGGATATCGCGTGATGGTGGCGTACAACGATGACAAAGACTGGTTCGCTAACATAAAAGCTGAAAAATCAATTACGACAGAGTACGAACGCGACAAAGAGGCTGTTATTGAGAATCTCAAATGGGCGGCGTCGACAAGTAAGGAGCTGGAAAGCCAGGAACCCGTAAAGGTATCGTTCGGTGAATATGAAGGTTATGCTACAAGCAAACGAACATTAGTAGGAAATATGCTCGGGATCTACGTGCTCTTTTCCGATGCTGATCGCACAATCACCACGTTTTACTTCATCAACCAGAATCCGAAGAGAAAGCGATTCCAGACCATCGAAGAATGGCGGGTCTTACGGGATGAATTTCTTAAGACTTATACCGCCTGCATAAAGAGATCACCGGACAACTAGGTCGCACAGCGGCGGGTAGATCGTTGAACTCAGCGTTTGTGCGCCGCTGTCATTTGATAGGTCCCTATCGACGTTTCGAATTAGAAAAGGATCTACTGTCCTCACCCGTTCCGACAACAATCAGATAACTCAATCTCTTTTGCTTTTTCGTGTCCAGCGTTACGCAGCAAAGTTCCTTCACTTCGGCGCCGGCGATATTAGAAACGTGCCCCCACCATAATTCACCCCTGCCTGATAAAGTCGACGTTGATTTCTCCCAAACAAACTGTTCCAAGCCATCAAACCATCGCTCGTGCCTGGGCCAGGAAGGATCGAGGCGAAGGTGACAGGCGATCAGAGAAGTTAAAACCTGCTCGATTTCATTCTCATACGTTGCCAGAACATCTCGATGCACTCTGTGGCTAGCCTTGAGATATTTCGTTACCCGCGGCAACACTTCAAACTCAAGACGGCGTATTTGCTTTTTAATGTCGCGACGTTTCATTGCACTATCGATGATAATCTCAACATTCGAGATACCCAGGAAGTGTTCGAAGTGCGTCTTCCTCGAATTTGACACATAAGGACTGTTGCTCTCGCTGCCTCAACTAATGCTTTTCATATAAACCGGCGCCGTTCAATTGCACAACTTTATTGGCGCAAAGGTTCGGGAGTTAAATCCCGTTTGAACCTTGACGGTTAGTTGCAGATGAATTAAAACCTGCCTAGTTTCAACCGTCTAAATCAGTAACCAAGGATCCAAACGATGGCCGCTCCATCGTGAAAGATCTCAATAGACCGTCCGCACATTGCCTGGACGTCATTGCAGTTTTCCAACCCCCTAGACTCAGCCCACATGGGGCTGAAGGAGAAAACTAATGCGAAGAATACTTTTAATCTCCCTGACGTTACTACTCGTCTGCTCGGCCGTCATGGGCCAACAGACACCACCCCAACCGCAACCACTCACGTTCTTCTACTCATACACCGTCGTTCCCGGAAAAGAAGAAGAGTTCATGAACCTGATCAAGACTGTCGGCGCGCCAGTCCGCGACAAGCTGATGGCCGATGGTGTCGTTTTGGCCTGGGGCATGGAGACTCCAGTCTTGCGTTATCCGGGTACCGGAACGCATCTGATCTGGTTCTCTGTCGCTGATTGGTCCGGCGTGGAGAAGGTTCTCAACGGCATGGAAGCACAACAGCAAAAGCTGGCGGCTGAGGAGGCGAAACGCACTGAATCCGCGCACGCCGCCAAGCAGAAGCCGGCGCTAACCACAGCAGAACGAACGCGGGAAGTTATTGATATGACCAAGACGCGCGACTGGCTGACGCGCGATGTCCTGGCTAATTTTGGAAAGCCGCCCGCCGCCGGGGTGTTGCCGGTGACCCGCTACAACTTCGTCAAAGTGAAGCCCGGGAAAGCGCCTGAATATCGACGAGCGTGGGATAAATACAACAAGCCTGTTTACGATAAGTTGGTTGCCGACGGAGTTGTGTTGGCCTATGGCATGGCGGTCGAGGAGGTGAAGACCGACGGCGACTTTACTCACTTCATTTGGGTGGCTACCACAGACATGTCAGGCTTTGACAAGATCGGACCAGCCTTCACGGCTGACCGGCAACGCCGTTCGGAAGAGGAGCGAACCGCAATCGCGGACCTCTTTGGCAGCCTGACGGAACCAGACAAAGCGCGCTCCATCGTTACCCGGTCCAGAATTTTTCGCATACCGCCCGCAAAGTAGTTCCTTGCAGGCATGCCCAACGCCTTCCCGGTTGACACCCGATCGGGAAGGCACGTTGGCTGTCGTATTAACGTTAAGTTAGATCGAGACGATTAGGCCGGCTTCCGTGAGGACTTCTACGTCGTCTGCGCTCAGTGAGGCGATTCCGGCGTCGATAGAGTTAAGTAGCCGACCAACGTAGGGGTCAATCAGCTTTATCTCTACCTCTTCACCCTTGCCGTCCAACAGCAACCAGAATTCTCCCTCGGCCAGTTCGTAGGGCGGTGGGTGGCGCGCGTCTAAAAACTCCAGCAACCGTTTGGGTTCGTGTCTGAACAATAAGACTCGAATCAACGGATGTAGTTGGACGCGCTCACTCTCGCCCGCAACCGTCTCAAGACGCGCAAGAAGGTCCAATCGTTGCGCATAGCGAAACTCATTCAACGCCAGTTCGTATTCGAGCACTTCCAGGAGCATGGGGTTTTCCAGGAAGCCCATCTCAACGCGCTGTCGCAGAAAGTCGCCGAACCGTTGCACCTCCTCGTGAAATTGCAATCGGGTTTCCCTGTAGCCCTTCCAGAATTCGGTCGCTTCGCCCAGAAGCGCGTCGCCCAGCACGAAGCACGTGTGCGGTATGAGGTTATAGATCGGCGACAAACGGTTAGCGCGATACAGCGAACAGTTCACTAACATCCCGGGTTGCTGAACGACTTCTACCAGGCGCCTGCGATCGCGGTCCGACAGGTCGTAGCGCCCGAGCACCTCCTCAGGAGATTCGATCAGCGCCAGGCACAGATCCGGCGACGCAATCAGATCGCACATCGCCTGCTGGAACGCTTCCATCGTCATTGGATTTTATTTTGCAGGAGTTCGACGAGCCCATGCAGCGCGAGCCCGATCCAGTTGTGTGAGAACGCCGCTTTCTCCCATGAGCGGGTAGTACGAGAAGTGAAATTCGAAAGTAACACCGCGCAAGTTTGGTGTGCGCGAAATCGCATAATCCAGCAGCTCCCAGACTGGCTCTGGACACGGACCGGCGTGAGAGTCAGTGTACATTCCGGCAAACTCGTCGCCACCTGCAACGTGGATTTCGACAACTGAAGTGAGATCCACCTGTTCAAGGAAGGTGAAAGCGTCAAATCCATGATTGCGAGCGTTGGTATAAAGGTTGTGTAGATCGAGCAGAAGCCCACAGCGGGAATTTTGCGTCAGGCAGTTCAAAAACTCCGCCTCACTCATGTCCTGTTCTGGGAAGTCAACGAAGTAGACGCTGTTTTCCAGCAGGAAAGGAATCGGGATCTTTTGTTTTACCAGACTGACTCGCGCAGCTACCAGTTCCAACATCTCCCTGTCATACGGGACGGGGACGGCGAGACCCGCGTTGTAATCATTGCCGCTGGCGCCGCGGACTTGAGCGAAGGAAAGGTGATCGCTATGCCATGGAAATTTGTAGCGATCCTGAAAGCGAGCGATCTGATCTAAATACGCAACGTCTAAAGATCCGGCATTGCCGATCGAAAGGCCAATATTGTGACTCACGATTGGGCGGTTTGCGGCCACCCAATCGAGAGTCTCAATCCACGACTCGAGTTCTTCGTAGCGCGCCGGGTGTCCGGGCCCACGATCGAGCCAAAACAAGTCAGGCGTAATTGCCAGATAATCAAAAGCGTCGAGGTTCGAGCGCACAAAGTCCGGAAGCGCTGCATTGTAGAGCAGTCCCACACCCAGCGCGGGCACTGAACCAAAGCCATCCTGCACTATCCCGGAGTCAGTCATCGAATGCTACGCGCACGACTATTCGGACCGTCGATGGAACAAGCGGCCTGAACCTTCGCACTCGACAGGGCGCTGTTTAAGGTACTAGCCGATCAGCTTTCCTGTCTTCAGATCAAACGCAGCCTGATTCTTTGCCAGCTTTTCCGGTAGAACTGCTATATCGCGGAGCCGAAAGTCCCGGCCTGAAATGCACATCGTGCAGGGTCCTGGTTGAAACTTTCTAACGGCTTCAGCCTTGACGGTGTCAATAATCTTCATAGCATCTCTCAGCTTGGTTCCCTGTGGGACAGCTATGTCGATCGTCGCTTTATCGCCTGACTGTCTGAAAGTAACGGTGCCGGTTTTTCTTGCTCTAGCTACCATGTTTTGTTCTCCATTGTTGGCGGGGTCACTGTTTGAAAACGGAAGGGTCAAGCAATTGCATGTATGTGAGCCCACACATAAATTGAAAATCAGCGGGAGTCTAGTCCGAACGATATGACCTGTCAATGGACCATCGAAATGATATTGGAAGTAAGTTTGTGATCGTTGCAAGCGAATGCTTCCTGGAATGCGCGATCGTCTCTTTGGATTCACACTTTCGACACCCACTCCGAGCAAACTGCAAGATTTGCGCGCCAGAATCGGCAAATCACCGGGATATAAAGTAGAGTGTGAATTTGGATTCGCTTTGCCTGAAAAGTCAAAAATGGTTATTGGATCGGGTCAGTACCGTAACGCGGTAGCGTCGGTCAGTCTCGCGCATACGATATTGTTAGGGTTTGAAGGCGATGACATGCGACCCGACGCTACCGCGTTACGGTACTGACCCGGCCCAAATGTGTTCCGGGACTTTTGCGGCAAAGCCATTTGGATTTAGGGAGAACTAATGAGGTCTCGTGAAGAAACCAGCGAAGCGCGTCACGGAGTAGCGGAAAAGATCTTCCATAGGCTCGCAAAGATCTTCAATGGTCTGCATTGGGGGATCGGTATCACGGCTTTGCCAGCCACAGCGACTCCGCGTGAGGAGCGCTCGTTCGTGTTGATGTGGTTAGGCATTATCGTGTTTATGGTCGTGTTCTTTGCCGTTTTTATTTATGTACTCGGAAACATCTGAACAAGCCAACGCGATGGCGCCTCAAGGCTTGACCTGCAGCACTAGCGGCATCGGTCTATCAGGCGCGGTGGTAGCGATCTCGCGAGTGAAACGCAGCGTTGTCCCGTCAAACATCCACCTCCCGTCGCTGCAGCGCGAACTGGTTTCGATCGACTTTCCCGCACGCACGCGCAACGCGTTCACCGTGGCCTCACGCTCGGCGCGGTAGCGGAACGCGCGACGCCAAACCGACGAAAGGTCGGTACCAAGATCATTCATCGGCGTGTTCACATCACATCGGGTCTCGTTGAAGAGTGCTTCAGCGATCCCGCGGTCACGATCGACAGACTCTGCCAGCCACTTCGTCGGAAACCATGCATTCCTCGGGTACGACGCCGCCTGATACTGAAACGCATCGAGCAACGGCTGGACATTGTCGCGTTCCTGCAACTCGCCTAGCCACGCCGGCGCAGGCAACGGCATTTTCCAGGCGACTGCATTGATCATCCGCGCCATAGTCAGCATGGCCGTCTGCGCCATCATCTGCGGATGCTGCTCAAACGAGCGGGCGAGCTTCCACACGGCGTGCAGATCCTCCCACGCGGCCGGATCGTGTCCGCGCGCTTTTGTCAGCGCACTCGCCACGAGCGCTCTCGCCACCCTCATCTGCACCGCGCGCACTTCCCCGACAACAGTGTCGTCAAACTCTACTCGCCGCTCCCAAACAATCTGCTCGTGCAGCAACAGCTCGCGGATCGCGGCGACGTCGGGAAGGTCCGGCGGATCGCCGATGGTAAGCTCGCCACGCGCGATCTCGCGGTCAACGAACTCATCGATGACCTGGTTCTTAGGTAACGCTTCGGCGAGTGCCGTGAGGTTTACAGACGCGTCATTGGCCTTGAGCGACGGCCACCGCTTAACAACCCCCTCGAGCGACCCCATCCCACCCGGCCACGGCTGCGCGACCGAGGTCGCCACGGCGCCTTCGTTTCGGAGCAGGAAAAAAAGCCAGACGACCAGTGCAATCGCAGAGACTACGAATATCAGCGCTTGCTTCATAGCTCCGCTACCTCTCGAACGGACTTATGCACCACTGTTGCTCACAAGGCACTCCGTCGTTGTCGCCGTCCATCTGTGTGCCAGGACAGTTAGCGAGAAAATACCTCGCTTCCTCGCACGATGTCATTTGCGAGCAACGCGTCCGACCGTCGCATCGAGATACCGGAGCGATCACTTGCGGCTCTGGCGTCGTGCTTTCCTCGACTGGCGCCGAAACACGCGGCTCTCGCATCTTCCTTGTCGTCGCCGTTGGTGCTGACGTCGGCGCTGGCGCGATATCTGTTGCCGCTGGTGCGGGCTGCGGCTCGGCTATTTGCGGTTCTGCTTGTTGGTACTTGTAGTAGCCGAAAGCGCCGGCGATCACCAGCAGGATGACGACGATGGTGACCTTCGACGCTGAACTCGCTGCTGGGCTGCGCTTATGTTCCGAGGCGTTTCCACGCACTCGGCGTTCTACGCGAATAGCCTGTTGTTTGCCGTCGTTGCCCGGTCCCACCTCGAACGACACCAACTCGCCGGCCGTAGGCCTCGAACCGTCGCGGGGAAACTCGCTGATGTGAACGAATAGCTCGCGCCCACCATCGCTCGGCGTGATGAAGCCGAAGCCACGGTCTTCGTGCCAGGTTCTGAGAAATCCTGTTCGGCGCATTGCGAGGTTAGAATCCTGAGTATCCGGCCCTCGGTAGGCTTTGATGCCTCAAAAGTCCCGGAACACATTTGGGCCGGGTCAGTACCGTAACGCGGTAGCGTCGGGTCGCATGTCATTCAAACCCTAACAATATCGTATGCGCGAGACTGACCCGATGCTACCGCGTTACGGTACTGACCCGATCCAATAACCATATTTGACTTTTGAGGCAAAGCGCCCTCGGTACCTCGGTATAGAACCGGGCCCCTCTTCCGTATAGAACTAAGAACAACGTGCGGTCAAGTTGTTTTTTTAAGAGGTGGGTGTTTGATCTGCTGCGCGACTATAATGCCCGCACAGTTCCATTAAGGAGTCCCGTCATGAAGTGCACAGTCGCCGGCATCCTCGTCCTTTCACTTGTATCCACCATCGTGTTCGGCCAAACCTCGAGTCAAAGAGCCAAACGCGGCACGTTGAAAATCTGCAAGGGCGTTCCGATTCCGGAAGGATATATCATCGTCGCTCACGAGAAGTTGTCGACATGTACCCAGGGCGCTTACGTGTTACAGAAGGAGGACGGATCACCGGTTACGACGACCACTGCATCAAGGCCTCGCAAGGTTGGAACCGCGACCGTGAATTCAGTAGCTCTGAATCCTCCAGTGGAAATCAGCACGGCGTATGTTGGACCACCAGAACTAAAAAACCCGCTCTCCGGCACGTCGCTCGATGCGCCGGCGAATGTGTCCTCCGCAACCAGTCTTGACGACAAAGAAGAGGTGAGCGAAGGCGATGTCGTCCGCATCGACACGAACCTTGTCACCGTGCCGGTCAGTGTACTCGATCGGCAAGGCCGGTTTATTTCGGATCTACAGCGCCAACAATTCACGGTCTTCGAAAACGGCGTCGAACAGAAAATCGCCTACTTCGAGTCTACCGAGAAACCATTCACGGTGGCGCTGCTCCTCGACACGTCAGGCTCAACCTTTTTCCACCTGTGGGAAATTAAAGAAGCCGCGATTACTTTCGCTAAACAATTGCGCCCGCAGGATCGCGTTCTGGTGGTGACGTTCGACAGGCTCGTCATGCTCTTAACCGAGGCAACGAACGATCAAAACGTTGTTACTGAAGCTGTCGAACGAAATGCGATTACGGGTTTCTCTACGCGCCTTTACGACGCAATCGAGCTCGTCATCAAAGCGCGTTTGAACAAGATCGATGGACGCAAAGCGATAGTGCTTTTTTCTGATGGCGTGGATACGGCAAGTTACCAAGCAACATATAAGAGCACGCTTCGTGAGATTGACGAACTAGACGTACTCATCTATCCGATTCAGTACGACACGACTGATTTCGTGGACGCTCAGACAAGAACAAACGCAACCATAGAGACAACTACGATCAGGAGCAGGCAGTTTCCCACGCGGAGTTCTTCGCAAGTAACTTACGGCACGCCGAAAGCGAGTGGCCCAGGAACGTCGATCGGTGATTACAAGTTGGCGGATCAATATCTTCACCAACTGGCGACAAAGACTGGTGGACGGCTTTACCAGGCGAATGAGCGCACTCAATTGAGGGACGCGTTTTCCAAAATCGCTGAGGAGCTTCGGCATCAATACAGTCTCGGCTACTACCCTCAGACGACTCTGCAAAGCGGCGAGCGCCGTGAGATCAAGGTTCGCGTGGACCAACCGGAATTGGCTGTCAGAGCTCGAGACAGCTACGTGCAACGAGCTACTGCGAAGCAATAGACTTGTCCCTGTTAGCTTTGGCGCGTCGCCTGCGAACACTTGCCGCTATACCCAGGAGTCCGGTGCTCAAAAGGGCCATGGTAGCGGGCTCGGGAATCGCTGTTTGTTGTGCGTTTGTGATCTGTCCGGT
>DASVGE010000290.1:0-18233 GCA_036379695.1 Pyrinomonadaceae bacterium
CCAGCAAACAGCGCGAAGCTCATGAGCAACGCCGACAGGACAAAAAACTTAAAGACATTCTTCATTTTCTGCTTTCCTTTCTTGAACTAGACAAGGATGCTGCCTCCCTCCTGTGTAATTACCCTTTTTTTGTTGGCAGCACCGAAGAATTCCGAAACGAGCGGCTTAAAAAGAGACCACTTCCTGCCCGTTTTTGGCAAATGGCATGCCCCCACGCCGTTTTGGACGATTCCTTAAGTAATCGTAGACTTCACTGTCTGCCTCAGGGGGAGGATCAGGCCCTCAAATCCAAAAAAATGGGAAAATCCAGAAATCTCAACCGTGTGCGCGTTTCAGTACATTAGAGCGGGGCAACCCCCTCTTCCTGACTTGTTCTTCCTTAATGTCGTGGTAATCCCAGAGAGTTGGGGGAATGAACAAGTCAGGAAGAGGGGCTTGCCCTCGCCGTTTACCGCCTCAATACATTGTTTTTTGAGGCGATCATTTTGTTAAGATTCGCGCAATGCCTGAACGCATCTATCGCGATCCAGTTCACAACATCATCCGTCTGCAAACCGATTCTGATGAAGGCGAGCTGATGATGCGATTGATTGATGCGACCGAGTTTCAAAGACTGCGGCGCATCAAACAACTTGGTCTCGGTCTCTATACGTACCAGGGCGCCGAACATTCTCGCTTCACTCACTCGCTCGGTGCATTTCACCTGATGACGCGCGTGCTCGATCGTCTAGGTGAAACTTACGCGATCGATCCCGAGGATCGAATTGCCGCACGCGCCGCCGCGCTGCTACACGACGTCGGACATGGTTCGTTCTCGCACGTGATGGAAAAGGTGCTCAACTTTCATCACGAACGATGGACCGTGCAAGTCATTCTCGATGAGGGATCCGAAATCGGCCAACTGCTCCGTTCGCACTCAGACGACTTGCCTCTGAAAGTCGCATCGATCATCGAAGGAACGTTTCAGCCATCAGCGTTGGCCCAACTCGTCTCATCACAACTCGACGTTGATCGGATGGACTACCTGTTACGCGACTCACTCATGACGGGCGCCAAGTATGGCATCTACGATCTCGAGTGGATCATCAATGCGCTCGCGATCGACGAGGCTGCGGATCGAGTGTACGTGCAGGCACGCGGAATCTATGCGGTAGAGGAATACCTGCAAGCTCGCTATTACATGTTCCGGCAGGTCTACTTTCATCGCACGCTGCGCTCGGCAGAAGCCGTGTTGCGTTCGATCATGCGTCGCGCTCTGAACTTACTCGACAACGGAGAAGACGTTTGGCATGCGACGGGTACTGCTTTCGAAAAAATACTCCGACGCGAAACGTTGACCATCGGCGATCACATGCAGGTTGACGATTCGGATTTTGTTTTTCACGTGAAGCAGTGGCAGAACTCGAGCGATCCGATTCTGAAAGATCTGAGTCGCAGGTTTATAGCGCGCCGGCTGTTCAAAGCAATCGATCTCGATATGCCGCTGGACCAGCAGGCTGAGTTTCTTACCTCGGCCAGGCAGGCGGTTGAGCGGGCGGGATTCGATCCGGAGTTTTACTTCATCGAAGATCGCGCCAGCGATGTGCCTTACTACAGTTACTATCACAGCGAAAAATCGGAACCCAAAACACACATCTACGTGGAGAGCGGATATGCCTCACCACAGATTAGAGAGATCAGCGAAGTCAGCAACGTGGTGAAAGGACTTCAGCACGCTTACGAGCTGCACCGGATATGTTTCCCGGCGGAAGTTAAAACGGAAGTCTATGAGCTGTATCATCGCGACCGTCATAGCGGCCACAAAGAGGCACACAAAGCACCGATGCTTAGTTGAAGCGTTTGTGATCTTCGCGCTGCTGTGTGGTGTTGCAACCGCGCCGGCGCAAACGAGTCAGCGTCCGCTTGTCAGTGTGCTGGATCTCGGGGCTCAACCAGTTGCGAGGCAAGCGGCGGAAACGCTTCGCGATCGGCTTCGTTCCAGCGGTGAGTTGAGTGTCGCGGATGCTGATATGAGCCGCGCCGCCGCCAAAGGGATTGGCTACTCCGGTTCGTTGAATCTCAGCGCGAGTGAAGCGCGCGATCTGGGCGCCGCTCTCGCGACCGAGTTTTATATTATCGGGGATGCGCAAACGTTGCGGCGTTCATCGTTTCAGACGCCGGTTTATTATGAGGCGTATTGTTCTATATTTCTGGTCAGCGCGCGCACGGGTAAATTAGTTTTTTGGGATCGGCCAAGCTTTGAAAGCTCGGAGGCAACCAGAGCGGAAGCGCTGCTGTCTCAACATCTCTCGGGCGAAGCTTTTACTCGCCGTCTGATCGCTAGTGTCAGGAAAGCCCACGAAGACGAACGAATACAACGTGCCAGCTTGCCGGTTGCGGCTGAAGCCGTGATCGAGGAAGCGCCTGAAGATGAAAAGATCGCCGAAGTTCAGGGCATTCGGTTGCCGCGGCCTTACCGGCGATTACGACCCGACTATCCCGAGACTGCGGCCCGCGCCGAAGCCGAAGCCACCGTGGACGTGGTGGTTGATGTGGGAGCTGACGGCGAAGTAGGTGAAGTTCAGATTGTTCGTTGGGCCGGCTTCGGGCTCGATGAGTCAACCGTTGCGACTGTTCGTCAATTGCACTTCTTCCCGGCAATGAAGAACGGAACGCCGATCCCAATGCGCGTTCTGCTGCGCTACAACTTTCGCAAGCCACCGAGGTAATGATGGGAAGAAAAGCCAGTCGACTCGTTCTTGTTCTGACTCTCCTGTTTTCGTCCTGGACCGCTAACGGGAATGAACAAGTCAGGAAGAGGGGCATGCCCCCGCTGTCGCAACTCCAAGAGCGGGGGCAAGCCCCTCTTCCTGACTTGTTCTATTCTAAACATTTCTATTCCATCGATGATTCATCACTCGTTTCGACGGCTACAGCCGAAGGTCGCCTTATTGTTTTCGACGACGTTTGGGAAACGATCCTGATGCGCTATTACGATCCGAAATTCCACGGCATCGACTGGCAAGCAAAGCGCGACTCCTTCCGCCCGGCAGCCGCACGAGCCGCCAACGCGCAGGAGTTTTACGACGTCCTGCGACAGATGATCGCCTCGTTGAAAGATGCTCACACACGCGTCTATTCACCTGATGAAAAGTTTGACTGGTGGAGTCCGCGGTTCGTAACCGTCGGTCTGACTATTCGTGAAGTACAGGGCGCGCCGACAGTCGTTCACATCGATCCAAATTCCCCAGCCGCCAAAACCGACATCCGGCAAGGCGACGTGATCGTCAGTATCGATAATCTTCCGGTCGCCGACTTCATCGCACAACGAATGCGATCGGCAGGTTTGGCAGATGACCCTGACTATCGCTTTCGCACCGTTGCCACACTCTTCGACGGCACCGCCGGAACTACAGTAAAGGTCAATTGGACCACGCGTAACGGTAAAGAAAAATCAGCGCTATTCCAGCGTTACTGGAGCCAGCGACAACTGGGATTCAACAACCAGCGCAAAGGAAAGATCGCCATTCTCAGGATCGACGCGTTCACGCAGACCGTTGCCCTCGACTTCTCGAAAGTGTTGCCGCAGGTGTTGGAAGGCGCCGAAGGCATCATTCTGGATCTGCGCGCGAATGGCGGCGGTGATGCGGAAGCGATGGCCGACGTGGCGTCGCTCTTTCTCGACGACGGAACCAACCTCGGTAAGTTTGCGGATCGCTCCGGCGCATCGTTTGAGCTGCAAACTTTTTCGAAACGCCTGTGGCGCATTCCCGGTTTGTTACCGACCAAACTTCCGCTCGTTGTGCTCACCAGCGAAAACACCTCGAGCGCCGCTGAGATCCTCGTCGCGGCGTTGCAGACAAAACGTCGCGCACGCGTTATCGGTACTGAAACGTGTGGCTGTGTGTTGGCGATTCGAAACCGGCACCCACTGCCGGATGGTGGTGTGCTGGATGTCAGCGAGTTTGACTATCGCACTGCCGGCGGCGTGCGGCTCGAAGGAGTCGGCGTGAAACCCGACAAAGTAACCCAACTCACGCGCGCGGACATTTACTCACGTCACGACCGCATCCTCGATCTCGCGAAGGACTTACTTAATTAGCCACGGATGAACACGGAAAGGACGGATTAGAATTTTCATCCGTCTTTTCCGTGTTTATCCGTGGCTCCTGTATCATGCTCCGTCATGCTGTACTTGTCCCAGGTTCTGGGTCGGCCGATACGCGACCTCGAAGGCGAGCGTGTGGCCACGATCAAGGACATCATCGTGCGCCTCGGCGCCGACGATCATCCTCCGGTCACAGGCCTCGTCGCGCGCTATCGTCGTCGCGATTTCTTCCTCTCGCGCTGGCGCATCACTGACTTGAACGAACATGGCGCGCGCTTGAACTCAGACATTCTCGACCTGCGCCCGTTCGTCCGTCGTGAAAGCGAAGTCCTGCTGGCGCGCGACGTGCTCGACAAACAACTGATCGACGTGGACGGCAAACGAGTGGTTCGCGTCAACGACGTTCAGATCATCGAAGCTGCCGGTGACTGGCGAGTGACCGGCGCGGACGTAAGTCTCCAGGGACTCTGGCGACGACTCGCGCCCGCGGGATTCGCAGGCACGAAGAAACCTGTCGAAGTGCTCGACTGGGCCGACGTCGGGTATCTCGCAACCGATGCCGCGACCGTGCAGTTGAAATCTTCCAGCGACAAGCTCGCGCGCCTGCATCCGGTGGAGATCGCTCGACTCGCGGAAGCACTCTCCTATCATCACGGCTCGGAAGTGGTGGAATCACTCGACGACGAAACTGCCGCCGAGACACTCGAGGAGATGCCCGCCGAGCGACAGGCGAAGATACTCGGCGACATGGACCAGGAACGCGCCGCCGACATTCTCGAATGGATGTCGCCTGACGAAGCAGCCGACGTGCTGGGCGATCTTCCTGAAGAGAAGGCGGAAGAACTGCTCGGTCTGATGGAACACGACGAGCAGGCTGACGTTGTCGAACTGCTTCCTTATGAAGACGACACTGCGGGCGGATTGATGACGACGGAGTTTGTCACGCTGCCGCGCGCGTTGACAGTCGGCGAAGCACTCGCACGCTTGCGCGAGATGGCGGAAACGCCAAACATGATCTATTACCTCTACGTCGTTGAAGAGGAGAACTCGTGGAAGCTGCTCGGCGTTATTGCGTTGCGAAGTTTGATCCTGGCAGATCCGTCGGTGCCGTTGGAAGAAGTCATGCGCACTGAGTTTCAGCACGCCGAGCCAGGCGAGCCGGCGCGCGAAGTGGCGCAGCGAATTGCTGAATACAATCTGCTGGCGCTTCCCGTAGTCGATGAAGATGGGGATATACTCGGCATCATCACCGTTGACGATGCGATGGAGATTCTGCTGCCGAAAGACTGGCGGCAACGAAAATAGCCACGGATTTTCACGGATTTCATTCACAGATAAAAGCAAATCCGTGAATGAAATCCGTGAAAATCCGTGGCTAAATAAGACGTATGAAGGACGAACCTCCAAGTGGCAGAATCACGCGCAGCAGTTCGAGCTGCCGGACGGCGCTTGATGCGCCGTGGCGCTCATGGCGTGCGACAAACAGTCGCGCGCCGCAAACGCCTGCTCGCCTATCTCGCCATCCTCGGCCCGGGAATGATTACGGCGAACGCCGGCAATGACGCGGGCGGCATCGCAACCTTCGCCTCCGTCGGCGCAGACTTTGGTTATTCCCTTCTCTGGCTTCTGATCCCGATCACGATCAGCCTCGGCATTGTTCAGGAGATGTGCGCGCGCATGGGCGCGGTCACCGGCAAGGGTCTGGCCGATTTGATCCGCGAACGCTTCGGCGTCAGGTGGACGGCTTTGATCATGCTCGCGCTGCTGGTCGCGAACGCCGGCGTGACTGTTTCCGAGTTCGTCGGTATTGCCGCGGCTACCGAGCTCTTCGGTGTCTCACATTACATCTCCGTTCCTTTAGCAGCGATCATCGTCTGGACGCTGATCGTGAAGGGATCTTACAAGCGAGTCGAGCGGGCGTTTTTATTAATGTCACTCGTTTTTCTCGGCTACATCGGTTCCGCATTTCTCTCGCGACCCGATTGGAGCGCCGTCGCCGTCGGCATGGTCAGACCCGAGTTCAAACTCGAGCACGCGTTTCTCTTCACGTTTGTAGCAGTCATTGGTACAACGATCTCGCCGTACATGCAGGTGTACGTTCAATCCTCAGTCGTCGAAAAGGGTGTGACGGCCGAAAACTACGCGAAGACAAAAGCTGACGTCTGGGTTGGAACCATCTTCGCGATCATCATCGTGTTCTTCATCATCGTCTCCACCGCCGCTACGCTGCACAAGTCGGGAATACAGATCTCAACAGCCGCCGATGCGGCACATGCACTGCGGCCACTGGCGGGAAGATATGCCGAAGTATTGTTTGGCCTGGGACTCTTCGGCGCTTCGATGCTGGCGGCGGGAGTCTTGCCGCTGGCAACGGCCTACTCCATCAGCGAAGCGCTCGGATTTGAGAAAGGCGTGTCCCGGAGTTTCCGCGAAGCGCCGATCTTTCTGGGCACGTTCACGTTCCTGGTTGCCGTCGGCGCCGCTATCGCGATTGTTCCAAACCTGCCGCTCATCCGAGTGTTGCTGGTCACGCAGGTGATCAATGGACTGTTACTTCCGATAATCCTGTTCGCGGTCCTGAAACTGGTAAACAATCGCGAGCTGATGGGTCGCTACGTCAATGGACCAATCTACAATCTCGCCGCCTGGCTAACAGCAATTCTCGTCACTATCCTCTCATTGCTCTTCATCCTGAAGACTCTCTTCCCGACTCTCCTGCACTTTTAGAAAATCTTTTGCGGCTTTGTGCTTTTTTGTGTCTCCATTTTTGTGCTTTTTTGTGGCTCCATTTGGTGATAAAAGGATGTGTCTAAAATCGTGGCTCGTCCTCGTTTCACTAACAAGATCGTTCTCTTCCTGCTTGCGTCAGCCGTAGCTTTGCTGGCCGCCTTTCTGTTTTGGTCTTTCGCCGGCGACGTAAAGACGCTGCTCGAGCACCGAATGGGAGTGGGCGCTAACCCATCTGCCTCGGCGGAAACGATCGTCAGCGCCATCAAGCTGCTTCTGGTGGCCATCGTCGGCTATCTCTTTGTTCGCGCCCTCAATTCAATCTTCTTCGGACTCGCGTTCTGGCTGAAACGAATCGACGCTCCCACGCTGATTCGAAACATCTTCACCATCGTTGTCTTCACAATCCTCATTCTGATTGCGTTCACGTTTATCTTTCCCGACGTAAATCTCGGCGCATTGTTCACCACCTCGGCAATCTTCGGCGTCATTCTCGGTCTGGCATTGCAGGACACGCTCGGGAACTTTTTTGCGGGTATCTCCCTGCAGGCGGATCGCCCGTTTCAGGTGGGCGACGTGATCACGGTGGGCGCGCAGAGACACACGGGAGTAGTCGAAGAGATTAGCTGGCGGGCCATCAAGATTCGCACGTTCGCTAACCACGTTGTGCTGATAGCCAACAGTAACGCCGCGAAAGAGCCGATCGAGGTTTGCCCGCGCGATAACCTGAACGCGCGTCTCGTATTTTTCAACACGCTTTACACTGACTCGCCGGCGAAAACTATTCACGTCGTACGCGAAGCCGTACGCGAGGCCGACAACGTCTCCGAGAAGATCACACCCATAGTCCGTATCAGAAACCTGGGCGATAACGGCGTCGACTACGAAGTGAAGTACTGGCTCATCGACTACGCCAAATACAACGATACAGATGCACTGGTTCGCCAGCGCATCTGGTACGCGTTCCGCCGTGCGGGACTGAACTTCGCTTTCCCCACGCGCACGCTTCACATTGAGCGTCGCTACGGCGCCGAACGGCGAGACGGCGATGGCGGCGCGATTGCCGAACGCCTATCCGCAGTCGATATCTTTGCGCCGTTGTCAGTGGATGAAACCATGATGCTGGCGCAGGCGGCTGTCAGCCACGTTTTTGCGCCTGGTGAGACGGTCATCCGTGCGGGCGACCCCGGTTCCTCGATGTTTGTCGTACATAAAGGACGGGTACGCGTCCTGGTGAGTGAAAATGGCCGGTCGCGGACGGTGGCGACGCTCAACGAAGGCGACTTCTTCGGCGAGATGGCCTTGTTCACCGGTGAACCCCGGACCGCCAACGTGATGGCGGTCGAGGAGACTGAGGTACTTGAGATCGGGCATGCGGCAATGAAAAGGGTCTTCGACACCAACACGGATCTGGTCGAATCCCTGAGCTTCATCATGGCCGAACGCCGCCTCGGCCTGGCCTCATCCACCGACGCGGCGGACACCAGTGCCCATTCCGCCGGCATCCTCTCCGCCATCAAACGCTTCTTCGGCCTCTCGCAATAATCCCTTCAGCGGGGGCAAGCCCCTCTTCCTGACTTGTTCTATTCCTTATAGTTATGACTTGTTCTAATCCTTATATTTAAAGGAACCGCAGATAGAACAGATATTTAAAGGACTGCAGATAGAACAAATACTTAAGGAACCGCTGGGATAGAACAAGTCAGGAAGAGGGGCTTGCCCCCGCTGTTTACGGCCCTTTATTCGGACCAAACAGAGACTTGACAACTCGACACTCAACCTTTATTATGCGGTCACGCTCAGCTAGTTATTCAGGTAGCTGAGAGAAACACCAAGGAATATCAGGAGGAGATAAGACTCATGACCATTGTTCGCTATGACCCTTTCCGCGATCTGCGGACCTTACAGGAAGAAGTGAATCGCTTGTTCTCCACCAATCTAACCCGCGCCTTCGGCGATGAGGGGATTGGCCGCGGCGCCTGGGCGCCCAGCGTCGATATCTATGAGAACAAGGACCACATCGTGCTCGAAGCCGAACTGCCTGGAATGAAACAGGAAGACTTCGATCTCTCGATTGAGAACAATGTCATTACCCTCCGCGGTGAGCGAAAGTTTGAAAAGACGGACGAGACGGACAATTACCATCGCGTGGAGCGCTCGTATGGCTCCTTCACACGTTCTTTCACTCTGCCGCAGACCGTATCCGCAGAGGGAGCAACCGCTGAATATAACAACGGCGTGTTGCGTGTGACGTTACCGAAACGAGAAGAGACCAAAGCCCGGCGCATTCAGGTGTCCGGAACGGGCACCGGCGCCGCGCAGAAGACAATCGAAACCACAGCCGAAACCGGAAAAGCGAAAGAAGCAACTGGCGGGCGGTAAAGCTTTGCTGGGTCGGTTAAAGTTCGAGCGGGCTCGTCGTAGTTTGGGATACGAAGGTCGAGCCCGTTCGACTTCTTTTTAGCCACAAAAAGGCACAAGTGTTTACCACAAAAAGGCACAAAAAGAACAAAAGAGAATTTTAAGTTAGCAGTGAGAGTTTTATTACGATGCGATTAGATAAGTTCACACTACGAGGACAGGAAGCAGTTCAGTCCGCGATCGAGCTCGCTGAAAGGAATCAGCACCAGCAAGTTGAGCCCGAGCATTTGCTGACCGCGATGCTCGAACAGCCGGAAGGTATCGTTAGACCAATCGTCGGCAAACTCGGCGCGAACGTTGCCGTCATCCTCAATGACACGCAGGCGGCGGTAGCTCGTTTTCCACGCGTGCAGGGCGGGCAGCAATATATCAGCTCGCGTTTGACCCAGATATTTACCGCGTCGCAGAAGCAAGCGGACCAGATGCAGGACGAATTTATCTCTACCGAGCATCTGCTGCTTGCGATTGCGGAGGAGAAAGACGGCGAGGCGGGCAAGATCCTGCGCCAGCATGGCGTCAAGAAAGAGGATCTGTTCAAAGTGATCGAGCAGATGCGCGGCGGCACGCGGATCACAGACCAGAACGCAGAACAGAACTACCAGGCACTTTCAAAATACGCACGTGATTTGACCGAACAAGCGCGCAAGGGAAAACTCGATCCCGTCATCGGCCGCGACGACGAGATCCGGCGCACCATTCAAGTCCTTTCAAGAAGAACAAAAAACAACCCGGTACTGATCGGTGAACCCGGTGTCGGTAAAACTGCCATCGTCGAAGGATTAGCACAGCGCATCGTCTCCGGCGACGTGCCGGAAACGCTGCGTAACAAGCGACTGGTCGCACTCGATCTCGGCTCAATGCTCGCGGGTGCGAAGTATCGCGGCGAGTTTGAAGATCGACTCAAGGCTGTCCTTAAAGAGATCGAGAACGCGCAAGGCCAGATCATCCTCTTCATCGACGAGCTGCACACACTCGTAGGCGCGGGCGCTGCGGAAGGCGCCATCGACGCCTCGAACATGTTGAAGCCCGCGCTCGCACGCGGTGAGCTCCGGTGTGTCGGCGCGACCACACTCAACGAATACAAAAAGCACATCGAAAAAGACGCGGCACTCGAACGCCGCTTCCAGCAGGTCTACGTCGGCGAACCGACTGTCGAAGACACGATTGCGATCCTGCGTGGTTTGAAAGACCGTTACGAGGTACATCACGGCGTGCGAATCAAAGACTCCGCCATCGTGGCCGCGGCGACGCTTTCAAATCGTTACATCACCGATCGTTTTCTGCCTGACAAGGCGATCGATCTCATTGACGAAGCCGCGTCACGGCTTCGTATCGAGATCGATTCACTGCCCCAGGAGATCGATCAGGTGGAACGCGAAACTATCCAACTCGAGATCGAGCGACAAGCGCTGCAAAGAGAAGAAGACGAAAAGTCGAAAGCGCGTTTGCGGGAGATCGAACAGCGCATTGCCGACCTGAGGGAAACTTCCGCCGGCATGAAGGCCAAGTGGCAGTCTGAAAAAGAAGCGATCAATCACATCCGCTCCGCCAAAGCCGAGCTCGAACAGCTTCGCTTCCAACTCGACCAGGCACGCAACGCCGGAGATCTGGCGCGTGCTTCTGAGATTCAATACGGCACGATTCCGGAACTGGAGCGGCGGCTGAAAGTCGAGCAGGACAAGCTCACAACTTTTCAGCAGGACGGCGTGATGCTGAAAGAAGAAGTCGACGAAGAGGACGTCGCCGTGATTGTGTCCAAGTGGACCGGCATTCCGGTAACGCGAATGCTGGAAGGCGAGATGCAGAAACTGGTGACGATGGAAGAGCGCCTGGGCCATCGCGTGATCGGCCAGGAAGAAGGACTGGCTGCGGTTGCAAATGCCGTCAGGCGTTCGCGTGCTGGGTTGCAGGATCCAAATCGCCCGATTGGCTCATTTATTTTTCTTGGTCCAACCGGTGTGGGTAAAACTGAAACCGCCCGTGCGCTTGCGGAGTTCCTGTTTGACGACGAGCGGGCGATGGTCCGTCTCGACATGTCGGAGTACATGGAGAAGCACGCGGTCGCACGCATGATCGGCGCGCCGCCGGGATACGTCGGTTATGACGAGGGCGGACAGCTCACCGAAGCGATTCGCCGCCGGCCTTATGCAGTCGTCCTCTTTGACGAGATCGAGAAAGCGCATCCGGATGTCTTCAATGTGCTGTTACAGATTCTCGACGACGGCCGGCTGACGGATTCGAAAGGTCGTACGGTTGATTTCAAGAACACCGTTCTGATCATGACTTCAAATCTTGGCTCGCGTGAGATTCAGGCAGCCGCGGGCGACGAGAAGCAGGTGCGTGAAGCGGTGCTTCAGGAACTGCGTTTGAACTTCAAACCGGAGTTCCTGAACCGCGTGGACGATATCGTTATCTTCCACCAGCTCTCGAAGGAACAGATTGGCAATATCATCGACGTGCAACTGGAGCGCTTCAGGACGATGTTGGCCGAGCGAAACATCACGCTCGTGCTGGAGCCTTCCGCGAAGGAACTGCTGATGCGCGAAGGATACGATCCGAGTTATGGCGCACGGCCGCTGAAGCGCGCTATCCAGTCGCTGATTCAGAACCCGCTCGCAGTGAAACTTTTGCAGGGCGAGATTGTTCCGGGTCAAACCGTAAGACTGTCGGCCAGCGGGGACACGATGGAATTCAAGACTGACGCGGCCTTTGCGACCGCATAAAAACCATCCGCAGATTACAAAATCTGCGTAATCTGTGGATGAAGTTGGAGAAATGAACATGGCACAACAATGGAATCCGTTGCAGGATTTGGTGGTCCTGCAGGATCGAATGAACCGGCTCTTTGAAGACGCGACACAGCGACGTAATCAGGCGGAAGCAGCAGGCGACGAGTTTGAGCGCGCAGATTGGACGCCCGCCGCCGACATCTACGAAACTGAGTCAGGATTCCTGCTTGCTTTGGACTTGCCGGGCATCGATCGCGACGCGCTGGAGATCGATGCTGAGGACAACCGTTTGATCGTCAAGGGAACACGCACGATCACCGAGTCGAAGCAATATCGCACTGAAAGACCAAGAGGAAAATTCCTGCGTACGTTCAGTGTTCCCGGTTCAGTCGATCAAAGCAGGATCGGAGCTGAATACAAGGACGGTGTTTTGCAGATACGTTTACCGAGGCGCACCGAGCAGAAACCGAAGAAGATCGATATCAAGATCAGTTAGACCACGGATTAACGGGGATTGAGGACGGATTATGGATAGAGAAGAAAACGAGCTAAGGGTGACCGATCGTCGTCGGGTTTATCTCGATGATGAAGGTGAAGAGCATGTAAATGCGGAAGCGGAGCAGCCAAGTCTGAAACCAAGCTACGTCGAAGAGCTCGAGACGCGCACCAAAGCCGCGGAAAGACAGGTGCAGGAGGTGCAGTCGCGTTTCGATCAGTTGCGCCAGCAACTACAACGTGAAACTGACGAGACGCGCCAGCGCCTGAACCGTTCCGCGGATGAACGTGCCGCGGGCGAGAAAGCGAAGTTCATCTCGACGTTGCTTCCAGTGATGGACAACCTGAGCCGCGCCATCGACGCTGCGGTCACAGAAAATGCATCACGAGAAGCGATTCTGGAAGGCGTTCGTGGCATTGCCAGCAGTTTTCAATCTGCGTTAACGAGTGCTGGAGTCGAGCCGATCGTGGCAGTTGGCGAAGAGTTTAATCCGGAGTTGCACGAGGCGGTCGATACTGAAGAAACCGACCCGGAGATGGACGGCAGGGTAATTGAGGAATATAGTCGCGGGTTCCGAATGGGAGATCGCCTGCTGCGTCCAGCCCGCGTCAAAGTCGGACGCGCAGTAAACCAACCCACAGATGCAAGAAAAGAATCTGCGTAATCTGCGGATAACCACTTGAAGGAGAAAACAGAGTGCCGGCAAAAGAGCTGAAGTTTAGAGAAGAAGCGCGCAATGCGATGCTTCAGGGTGTGGACGTACTCGCGAATGCGGTGCGCGTGACGTTGGGACCAAAGGGCCGCAACGTCGTTCTGGGCAAGAAATTTGGCTCGCCCGTGATCACCAAAGACGGCGTCACGGTCGCCAAAGAGATCGAGCTCAAGAACAAGTACGAAAACATGGGCGCGCAGATGGTTCGCGAGGTCGCCGTCAAAACGAACGACAAAGCGGGCGACGGCACCACCACGGCCACAGTTCTCGCGCAGGCAATTTTCCGTGAGGGCGTGAAGAACGTGACCGCGGGCGCAAACCCGATGTCCTTGCAACGCGGCATTCAGTTGGCTACCGAGCAAGTGGTCGCCGAACTGGAGCGCATGTCAAAGAAGGTCAAGAGCAAGGAAGAACTGGCGAACGTCGCAACAGTTTCAGCCAACAACGATCGCCACATCGGACAGCTCATCTCCGAAGCGATGGACAAGGTCGGCAAAGACGGCGTGGTTACGGTCGAAGAGTCGAAAACAATACAAACCGAACTCGACATCGTTGAGGGAATGCAATTCGATCGCGGTTACTTGTCACCATACTTCGTCACCAATGCCGATCGCATGGAAGCCATTCTCGACGAGCCGTACATTCTGCTTTACGAGAAAAAGATCTCCGCGATGCGTGATCTGCTGCCGCTGCTGGAACAAACAGTCGGCGCCGGACGTGCTTTGCTCATCATCGCCGAAGACATCGAAGGCGATGCACTGGCAACGCTGGTTGTAAATCGTCTGCGTGGAACGATCAAAGTCTGCGCGGTTAAAGCCCCGGCGTTTGGCGACCGTCGCAAGGCGATCCTGGAAGACCTCGCGGTCCTGACTGGCGGAAAAGTGATCACCGAAGATCTCGGCATCAAACTCGAGAACGTCACGCTTGCAGATCTCGGGACTGCGAAGCGTGTAATTGTCGACAAGGAAAACACGACCATCGTCGAAGGTGGAGGCGATAACAGAGCGATCCAGGGAAGAGTCGCAACCATTCGCAGGCAGATCGAAGAAACGACGTCTGACTACGATAAGGAAAAACTACAGGAGCGACTCGCGAAACTCGCCGGCGGCGTGGCAGTGGTGCGAGTGGGAGCGGCGACCGAGACCGCGATGAAAGAAATCAAGATGCGTGTTGAAGACGCACTAAACGCGACGCGAGCAGCGGCGCAGGAAGGAATTGTTGTTGGCGGTGGCGTGGCGCTGCTGCGAGCTTCCAAAGTTCTTGATAATCACGAACACGAAGATCCGGACGTTCGCACGGGCATAAAAATCGTTCGCCGCGCGTTGCAGGAACCGATCCGGCGCATCGCTGAGAATGCCGGCGTTGAAGGGGCCGTGGTTGTTGGTGAAGTAGAAAAGTTGAAGGGGAACAAGGGGTTTAATGCCGTCACCGGTGAGTTTGAAGATCTCGCCGCGGCGGGGATCATCGATCCGACGAAAGTTGTGCGCACTGCGTTGCAAAATGCTGCGTCCATTTCCGGATTGTTATTGACCACTGATGCCGCTGTAACCGAACTACCTGAACCGAAGAAAGCCTCGCCGTCCATGCCTGGAGGAGACGATTACGATTACTAAGTCGCATTAAGCACAGAAAGCACAAACACGTTTATCAACGGTTCGTGCTTTTTGTGTTCTTTGCGGCAACAAATTTGCATCGAAGGCCTCGCCCGGATTGTTATTGCATTGAAACGCAACGGCGTCTATGCTGACATCATCCAAGCGCAGCAACTTGGATTGAGGCGAGTTGTTTGAAAGTTGAGTGTTACTGTCGCCGCTAATTGCTGATCCAAATGCGTGCGACGGTCTAAAAAGAATATGGTTGATTTAGGTTCATACAAAGACAAATTTGGCGACAGCGGCCAGCGCATTCTCGAATATGCGCTCAATGAATCGCGTCGCCGTGACCAGAACTTCGTATCAGTGGAACATATCCTCCAGGCTCTGACAGTGGAAGAGCCTGACATGTTCAACTCTGCGATGCGTGAGCTATCACTCGATCCAATAGTGGTCAAGATGGCGATCGAAAAACGGCTCACAAACAGCCGGCAGAGTCATGTGGGAAAAGGATTTCGCATCGGACCTGATACGACCGACCTCTTTAAGCGGGCCATGGAACGTGCCCGCACTCAGGGTCGCAAAACAATTGAAGCAACTGACATCTTTGAAGCATTGAGCAGCCACGATGGGCTGTTCGTTGACGTCTTGCGAAACATGGGCGCCAGCCCTGAAGCCGTCCAGGAAAACGTCCGCGCGCAGGTGCAGAAACGAGAACAGGAAGAAGAACAGAACAGAAAGAAGTTTGAGCTTCCGCCTTATCTGAAACACTTCGGCGTCTCACTCAATCGCCTCGCACGAGCGGACAAGATCCCGCCCACAATCGGGCGCGAAAAAGAGATTCAACAGATCATCGAGATCCTCTGCCACCGGGAACGTGCAAATTCACCGATGTTGGTTGGTGAGCCCGGTGTCGGCAAGACTGCGGTCATCGAAGGACTCGCACGTCTGATCGAGTTGGAACCGGAAAAGGTTCCGATGCGTCTTCGTGCGTCTCACATCGTGCAACTGCAAATGGGCGGCATCGTCGCCGGCACAATGCTGCGCGGCATGTTTGAAGAACGAATCAAAGGCATCATCGACGAAGTCAAAGAACGGGATAACCTGATTCTCTTCATCGACGAAGCACACACGATCATCGGCGCGGGCGCCGCACTCGGCACGTCTTCGGATGCGGCCAACATGTTCAAGTCGGCACTGGCGCGCGGCGAGATGCGCATCATCGGCGCGACGACTCTTTCCGAATACAAAGAGTACATCGCCGACGACGAAGCGCTCGCACGTCGCTTCCGCATGGTGAAAGTGGTCGAACCGTCGATCAACGAGACCAAGGAGATCCTGCTCGGTCTTCGTCCGCGACTCGAGAAAAACTACTCGGTCAAAATCTCCGACGACGCCATCAACACGGCGCTGGAGATGGCTCCGAAGTACATCCGCAACCTGCACCTGCCGGATAAGGCCATCGGCTGGCTCGACACCGCGGCAGTGAAGGTTGAGATCAACGAGCCGCAGAAGATGGTGGTCCGGCCCGAGCACGTTATCGAAGTGATTTCGCAGGAGTCGAGAATTCCGCGCGACATGATCTTCCGCGACACGAGCGATCGCTTTGCGATGACTGAAGCGATGCTGAGTAATCGTGTTATCGGTCAGAAGGAAGCGATCACGGCGGTTGCGCAACGCTTGCGACTGAACAAAGGTCCGCTGAAGGAATCGCATTACAAACCCGATGGTGTGTTGCTGTTCCTTGGTCCAACCGGTGTCGGTAAGACGGAGTTGGCCAAAGCCGTGGCTGAGTTCATGTTCGGTGACGAAGAGAAAATGGTGCGCATCGACATGTCGGAGTACAGCGATGGCACGGTGAGTATCGAGAAACTGATCGGCATGCCACGCGGTATCGTCGGCTCGGAGCGAGGCGGAATCCTTACCGAGCAACTGCGTGAGAATCCGTACACTGTGCTGCTGCTGGACGAGGTCGAGAAGGCGTCGCCTTACTTGATGAACCTCTTCCTTCAGGCTTTTGACGAAGGCTGGCTGACGGATGGACGCGGCAAGAAGGTTTACCTGTCAGACGCAATCATCATCATGACTTCGAATCTCGGTTCGGAGAACTTCAAGAAGTTTGAAAAGCCACTTGGCTTTGGCACCAAGACGGCTGCCGACTTCCGGCAGGTTAAGAATGAAGTGATGAAGGCTTCGGAACAGCGTTTCTCGCCGGAGTTTCGCAACCGCATCGACGAGATCGTCGTCTTCTCGCCGTTGACGATGGATGAGGTGCGGCAGATCGCGAAGCTCTATCTCGAGAAACTACGACGGCAGATGGAGCGGCAGGGCAAGTCGGTTGAGGTTACGGAAGCGGCTGTGAACCTGCTTACCGAGAATGGCTACAACACGGCTTACGGCGCACGCTTCCTGAAACGGCACATCGACGAGAAAGTGAAACTCCCGATCACCGGTTTGTGGAAGACGGCGTCGAGTTTCAAAGTCGATGTTGAGAACGGCGAAGTGACAGTGAAACCCGCTGACGGTTACAACCCGCAGTTCAATTAGCTACTTCTATCCACAGATTACACAGATTGAATCTGTGTAATCTGTGGATAAAGAAATCCTGTTATCCTGTACCTCAATGATCCTCGTTTTAATACTTTCTTTATTTCTTGCGCAGACCCCTGCGCCAGCACCGTCTGTCTCAGTTGACGAAAAGTCTCAGCAAATCATCGATCGCGCTTTGGCCGCATTGGGCGGGCAGAAGTATCTGAACGTTCAAACCGTAATCGGTAAAGGGTTCTACACGACTTTCAGAGACGGCATGTCGCAGGTTCCCTCGCGCTTTCTCGACTACATCGTGTATCCGGACAGCGAACGCACCGAGTTTACCAGCGCCGGGATTCGCACGATCCAGACAAACGTCGGCGACACGGGCTGGATGTTCGACGGGGCGGTCAAGAAGATCTCGGATCAGACACCCGCGCAGGTCGAGGATTTCAAACGCGCGATGAAGACGGGTCTCGAGTATCTGCTGCGTGGTTACTGGAAGAAGGATGGTGGAAAGATTACGTACGTTGGCAGGCGTGAAGCTGGTGTCGGCAAACGTAACGAGGCGATCCGGCTGACGGATCCGAGCGGCTTCTGGATCGAATATGAGTTTGGCGCGCGAGACAATCTACCCGCGAAGATCATCTACAAGCGCATGCGCAAAGATCCGGATAGCGGCGACATGGTTGAGACAACTGAAGAGGATCAGCTATTGAAGTTTATTGAAGTTGACGGTGTGACTGCGCCGTGGGTGGTCGACCACTTCGTCAATGGCCAACAGACCTCGCGGATCAACTACGAATCCGTTCAATACAACCAGAGGTTTCCCGATAATCTCTTCGCGAAGCCTGCTGATGTGAAGGCTATTAAGTAGCCGCACAACCTAACAAGTCAGGAAGAGGGGCTTGCCCCCGCTGCATCAGGCCAGAGAGCGGGG
>DASVGE010000291.1:0-4542 GCA_036379695.1 Pyrinomonadaceae bacterium
TCCGCCGTACGAGTCTCGCGTGAAGAGATTCTCGTCGTTGATTTCGTCGAAGTTGAATCCCTGGCTCAGCAGATCTTGCTGGGCGTCGAGGTTCTGCGACAGGAACGTTCCCTCGCCAAAGAACTTCTGCGAGAACGCAAACAACGAGAAGCCCGCGCTAATCGGGCGGTCTTTGATGTACGGCTCTGTAAATGAAAACTGGAACGAGCGCTGCCGGTTGCCGGCGGCGATGTTGAACGAAAGCACTTCACCACGTCCGAGCAGGTTGTTGGTCGAGTATTCCAGACCGAAGAACGAACCGCCGATACCGGAAATACCGCCGTTAAACGAGATCTGCTGGCGGCCGCGTTCGCTGACCTTCAACGCCAGATCAACTGTGGCTTCTTCGTCGTTGGTGCGCCGATCGACGTCCTTGTCTTTGTCGATGGGATTAAAGTAGCCGAGCTGGTTCAGTTTGACGACTGAGTACTCCCAATAGACGTCGTTGTAGATGTCGCCTTCGTTGATGAGCACTTCACGACGTAACACGTTGTCGCGCGTGAACGTGTTGCCGACGAATTCCAAACGTCGCAGCGTGAATTGCTTTCCTTCATCGATCGTGACGGTGAAGTCGACTATGCCTTCGTTTGGATTTGCGGGATTCTCTTTGAAATTCGGGACGGGCTCGGCGGTGTACTCGATGAATCCCTGCTGCCCGTAAAACTTCTTGAGATTTTCGAAGAGGCCCTTGCTGACCTTTTCACCGTCGGCGATGTCGCCTTTGTTGAGACCGATTACCGCCCTGATCTGGTCTTCGGAGAAGATCGAGTTGCCCTCGACTTTGAACTCACCGAGTCGGTAAACCTTACCTTCCACGATGGGAACGGTGATGCGCAGTCCTTCGTCGACCGAAGACAGGAACGGCAACGGCAGGACCGGGAAACCCGTTCGTCGCGGCCCCACACTCTCAACGCGCGGTTCGCCGTGCCTCGCCTGGAGGTAACCCTTCGAGCGCATGTAGTTGTCGACTGCGCGCAGGTCGTATTCCAGTTTCTCGCGGTGCAGGATGTCAGAACCTTTGAAACGAGTGATCAAGCCCGCTTCTTTGACGTACTTCATCGCGCCACGAAGCTGGCCATCACTGAAAACCGTGTTGCCTTCGAACTGAACCTCGACGACGCGAACCCGGTCGCCTTCGTTGACGACGAAAGTAATCGCCAGCGACGTCGCCGAAACCTCTTCAGTACGCTCCTCGACCGTGGCGTTCGGGTGCCCGCCTTCGGAGAGAAGCTCCTTTATGACGCGCATCGCGGCGCGGACTTTTACCGGGTCGTAAATGCTCTCTTTCGACACACCGACGCGCCGCTCGCGGAAGGCCTTGAGCACGTCCGACTCCTGCACACTCTTCAGGCCGTCAAACTGAAGGTCACGAATAATGGGCAGTTCTTTGACTTCGAAAATGATGTTTACGCCGCCTCGTGGACCGTTTTCAGTCAGAACACGAGTGGCGGTTTTGTCGAAAAAGGTCAGCGACAGCAGGGTCTGGTAGTCACGCTGAACTGTGGCTTCGTTGTACGGATCACCGGGCCGGGTTTGGATGTAGTAAAGGATGTCGTCCCTGCGCAGACGACGATTACCGATGATGTCGACGTTTTCGACGACCCTTTGTTGGGGTTGCTGGGCTACTACGCGTCCCGGCGTTACGAAGGTTGCGGTGATACCAATCAGTAGGCTCAAAAAGAAGAGCCAAAACGCGCGATATGAGTGCATAGGCACCAATTCCCTCAATAGTTCTTACCGGGCCTCGAAACTTCGGGGAGCTTATGAGTGCTGAACTGGGTTCTAAGACAGCAGCTTTGATTCCCTGTCATAATAGCCAGTTGCCAGCTTTTGAGCAGCAAAGTGGCGCATTATAAGGCAAAAAACAGCAAACTCCAAAAGTGAAGCAGCTAAAGAAACACAAAGCGGGGGCAAGCCCCTCTTCCTGACTTGTTCTTTTTCCGTGATACTCGGATAAATGGGAGAAACGTGAATTAGAACAAGTCAGGAAGAGGGGCTTTGCCCCCGCTTCTCAGTGAATCAGTAGCGCGTCGTCAGCAGCTTCAACGCCTTCGGGACGGAAGTCGAGATCCTGGCCATTCAGGAAGACCTCAACCATCGTAGCGCCCTCAAGTTGGCCCTGAATCAGCGCCTCAGAAAGGGGATCTTCAACATATTTCTGCAGTGCACGCCGGATCGGGCGAGCGCCGTACAAGCGATCGGCACAGGTCTTTTCGACGATCCAACGCTTGGCTTCTTCCGTTAGCTTGATCTCGAAGCCGTGGCGGCTCATCGTCTTGTTGATCTGATCGAGCTGCAACTGCACCACTTCGAGCAGTTCGTGGTCGAGGAGCTGATCGAAGATGATGATCTCGTCGAGACGATTGATGAATTCGGGGTTGAACGTCTGCCGCACTGACGACATCACCATTTCTTCAACTTTCTCGCGTGTCGCATCGGTGTTCGCCTGGAACCCAAGCGTGCCCTTCTTCTGAATGAAGCGGGCGCCGATGTTGGAAGTCATGATGATGATCGCGTTCTTGAAATCGACGGTGTTGCCGAGCGCGTCAGTCAGGATGCCGTCTTCAAACACCTGAAGCAGGATGTTGAAGATGTCAGGATGTGCTTTCTCGATTTCATCAAACAACAGCACCGAATAAGGCGCACGTTTGATGCGCTCTGTCAGTTGTCCGCCTTCCTCATGGCCAACGTAGCCCGGCGGCGAACCGATCAATTTGGAGACGGAATGCTTCTCCATAAACTCCGACATGTCGAACCGAATTAGCGCGCGTTCGCTGCTGAATAGAAACTGCGCGAGAGAGCGGGCGACTTCAGTCTTGCCGACACCGGTCGGGCCGAGGAACAGGAACGAACCAACCGGACGCAGCGGATTCTTGAGACCGGCGCGAGAACGGCGAATTGCGCGCGCGAGCGCCGAGATTGCCGGACGTTGAGAAATGACGCGCTTGTGAAGCTCGACTTCGATTCGCAGCAGCTTCTGCGTCTCTTCTTCTTTCAAAGAGTTGACGGGGATTCCGGTCCAACGAGCAATCACGTCTTCAACGTCATCGCGCGTCACTTCCGCAGAGACGAGTGTGTCTTCGTGCTGAACGCGCAGGCTCGACGAGTCGCCATAAGATCTCGACCACTCGTTCAGTTCGTTCCAGTCAGCCAGATTACCTTGTTCGCGTCGCACGCGGAGTTTCACGCGGGCGCCTGCTTCGTCGATGACGTCGATTGCTTTGTCAGGCAGGAAGCGGTCGGGAATGTAACGATGCGACTGGTAAACAGCGGCTTGCAGCGCTTCGTCGGTGTAACGAACCTGGTGAAAACTCTCGTAACGCTCGCGCACGCCGTCGAGAATGCTGACGGCTTCTAATTCTGATGGAGGCGGAACTTTCACCGCCTGGAAGCGACGTTCGAGCGAGCGATCTTTTTCAATTGACTTGCGAAATTCCGCGGGCGTGGTCGCGCCAATGCACTGAATTTCACCTCGTGAAAGCGCGGGTTTCAGGATGTTGGCTGCGTCGAGAGAACCCTCGGCGGAACCAGCGCCGACTAAAGTGTGCAACTCGTCGATAAAAACGATGTACTGCGGATTCTCAACCAGCTCGCGCATGATCTGCTTCAAGCGCTCTTCAAACTGGCCGCGATACTTGGTGCCCGCAACGATCAGCGAGAGATCGAGCGAAAGGATGCGTTTGTGTTCGAGGAACGAAGGTACATCGCCGCGCACGATTCTCTGCGCGAGACCTTCGACGATGGCAGTCTTACCAACACCAGGCTCACCAATCAGCACCGGATTGTTCTTGGTGCGCCGGCAAAGTATTTGAACGACTCGTTCGATCTCGGCTTCGCGGCCGATTAGGGGATCGAGTTTGTCGTTAGCAGCGTCGTCCGTGAGATCGCGTGAGAACTCAACCAGGTGCGGAGTGTCTTTCTTTTGCGATGTACGCGAATCAGCGCCGGACTGCCGCGCAATCTCGTCGCGCACTGCATTCAGCCGTAAACCGCGTTCGTAAAGAATTTCCGCCGCCATCGAACGCTCTTCGCGAAGCAGGCCGAGCAGTAAATGTTCGGTGCCGATGTGACGATGCTGGAGACGGTCGCTTTCCTCGTGTGCATACGCCAGCACGTGCTTGGTTTCGGGCGCCAGCGGCAGTTCGACTGAAGTCGAGATCTTCTCGCGCAGCAGTGTGCGGCCCTCGATCTCTTTGCGAATCGACTCGATAGACACCTGTGCGCGCGGGAAAAAGCGCCCCGTGAGGGTCTTGTCTTCGCGCATCAGACCCAGCAAGAGGTGCTCCGGCTCGATGGCCGGGGCTCCGAATTGTGACGCTTCGTAGCGCGCGAAGAAGATTACTCGGCGCGCTTTTTCAGTATAGCGTTCGAACATCTTGGTATTGGTAAAACGTCCTAATAATAACTACCGGTCGCATTATAACCTATGACAACTCCCACGGGAATTTATTGTAGGGGTGGCCCTCTGTCACCACCCCAGCGTTATTGATGCGCGCTGGGGTA
>DASVGE010000292.1:0-50797 GCA_036379695.1 Pyrinomonadaceae bacterium
CGAATGGCTGCAGGGCGAGGTGTTGGACCAGCATATCGGTTACTGGAAGCAGCAGTTGGAAGGCGCGCCGGAGTTGCTCGAGTTGCCGACGGACCGGCCACGACCAGCGGTGCAAACGCATCACGGCGCGAGTGTGGGACTGGTAGTGTCGCGGGAGTTGACGGCGAAAGTGAATGAACTGTGCCGCGCCGAAGGTGCGTCGTTGTTCATGTTGCTGCTGGCGGTGTTCAAAGTCTTGTTGGCGCGTTACTCGGGACAGGAAGACATCTGTGTGGGGACGCCGATTGCCGGACGTGATCGCGTCGAGACGGAAGGCTTGATCGGTTTCTTCGTGAACATGCTCGTGCTGCGCACTGATCTATCGGGCAATCCGACGGCGCGCGAGTTGATAAGGCAAGTCAGGGACGCTGCGTTGGGCGCGTACGCACACCAGGAGTTGCCGTTCGAGCGGTTGGTAGACGAGTTGCAGGTTGAACGCAGCCTGAGTCACGCGCCGCTGTTTCAGGTCGTTTTCTCCTTCCACAACACCTCACAGGAGTTGTTGGAGTTGCCGGACTTGAGTTTGAGCGCAGCGGGCGAGCCAAGCAATACAACCAAAGCGGATCTGCTGCTAAGACTGAGCGAATCCGGCGAGACGATCAGCGGAGGTTGGGAGTACAACACCGACCTGTTCGACGAGTCGACCATCAAACGGCTCGTGGACCACTTCAAAACATTACTGGAAAGCTTTGTCTCCGAACCGGCGCAGCGCCTGTCGGAATTGCAGATGCTGACAGAGGCGGAACAGCAGCGAGTACTGTACGAGTGGGCCGAAGCAGATGAATTAGCCACAAAAAGACACAAAAAACACAAAAGCGAAGGCACTGTTGATGTACCCGACACAGTCAGTGAATGCCTTCAGGATGTGTTTGAAGCGCAGGTCGAACGCACACCCGAGGCGATCGCGGTGATCTTTGACGGTACGAACATTTCTTTTCGAGAGCTAAACAATCGCGCCAATCAACTGGCGCATCATCTGCAGAGCGCCGGTGTGCGTGAAGAGTCGCTGGTCGGCATCCTGGTGGAACGATCGGTGGAGATGTTGGTTGCGATCCTCGGCGTGCTCAAAGCCGGCGGCGCATACGTTCCTCTCGATCCTTCGTATCCGCGGGAGCGGCTCTCCTTCATGCTCGAGGACGCAGGCGTCGCAGTGCTACTCACGCAGCATCATCTGGCCCACAGCTTCGAGGCACGTTCGTTTGCAACTCTCTATCTCGACCGTGATTCAGCGCGCCTGGCAGAGCTTTCGACTGACAATCCGGCGCGACGTTCGGTACCGGCCAACGCAGCCTACGTGATCTACACATCAGGCTCGACGGGTAAGCCCAAGGGCGTGGTGGTGCCGCATGCGGGTGCAGTTAACCTGGGCCGTGCGTGGTTAAGCATGTTCGACGTGCGTCCCGGAACGCGAGTCTTGCAGTGCGTCTCGTTGAGTTTCGATGCCTCGGTCTGGGAGTTACTCGTTTCGGTGATGTGCGGCGCGACCTTGTGTGTGCCAAAACCCGGGACCCAAATGGCCGGAGACGCTTTGTATGAAGTGTTAAAGCAGCAGGCGATCGAGCTGATGGTCGCGACGCCGACCGTGCTGGCGACAGTGGAAAGCGAAGGGCTGCCACGTCTGCGCACGGTAGCAATCGGAGGCGAGGCGTGCACGGCGGAACTGGCTGCACGCTGGAGTTCTGGTCGCAGCCTCATAAACGTTTACGGGCCGACCGAGACAAGCGTGATCGCGACCATCGCTGGACTAGACGGCGAGCATCAACCCTCCATCGGACGTCCGATAGCAAACATGCAGGCTTACGTGCTCGACAAATACATGCAGCCTGTGGCGCCCGGACTGGCGGGCGAACTATACCTCGGCGGCATCGGTGTCACGCGTGGCTACTTGAATCGAGCTGAACTGACTGCCGAAAGATTCATGCCGCATCCGTACAGCCTCGAACCCGGAGCGCGGTTGTACCGGACGGGCGACGTCGCGCGGTGGCGAGCGGATGGAGAGTTGGAGTGCCTGGGTCGCATGGATGATCAGGTGAAGCTACGCGGGTTCCGGATCGAGTTGGGCGAGATCGCGAACGCGCTGCGAGAGCAGGCGGGAGTGAGCGAGTGCGTCGTCGTGGCCCTCGGAGAAGGTGAAGAGAAGCGGCTGGTGGCGTACGTGGTGGCAGATGAAGGAGTGAATGCCGCGGAGTTGCGCGAAGAACTGAAGCAGCGACTGCCGGCGCACATGATCCCGTCGGCGCTCGTGCGGCTGGCAGAGTTGCCGTTGACGAAGAATGGGAAGTTGGACCGTCGCGCGTTGCCGGCGCCGGAGGAAGTGACCTCGGATGCAGAGACGAATTTTGTCGAACTGCGAACGCCGGTTGAGGAAATACTCGCAGGCATCTGGAGCGACGTGCTGCTCACGACCAGGATCGGTGTTAACGACAACTTCTTCGAACTCGGCGGCCACTCGCTGCTCGCGATGCAGGTTATCTCTCGTATCAGGGAAGCGTTCGGCATCGACACCCAGGTGCATTTGATGTTCGTGAAACCAACCCTGGCACTGCTGGCGGCCGAGGTCGAGCAGCAGATGTATCGAGGCCGCTCCGTGCAGGCTCCACCGGTCGTGCGCACGTCGCGCGACATTGAACTGCCGCTGTCTTTTGCGCAACAACGGTTGTGGTTCATCGATCGTTTCACGCCGGAATCGCCCCTCTACAACATGCCGATGGCGGTGCGCCTCACCGGAGCGCTCAACCTCGCGGCGCTGGAGCGCACGTTGCGCGAGATCGTTCGTCGTCACGAAGCTTTGAGAACGAATTTTGTGACCGTCGAAGGAAAGCCCGTGCAGGTCATCCGGCTCGAGGCTTACGCGGACGAGTTCTGTCTGCCGGTGGTTGATCTCAGCTCTCGATCCAAAGCCTTACGCGAGGCGGAAGTGCGACGACTGGCCCGCGCCGAGGCCGTACGCCCCTTCGATCTGGAGACCGACTCGCTGCTGCGCGCGACCGTGTTGCGGCTTGATGCGAGACAGCACATCGTGTTGTTAACGCTGCATCACATCATCTTCGATGGCTGGTCCATGGGCGTGTTCGTGAAAGAAGTGGCGGCACTCTACAAGGCCTTCTCGCAGGGGTTGGAATCACCATTGGCAGAGTTGCCGGTGCAGTATGCCGACTATGCAGTGTGGCAGCGGGAGTGGCTGCAGGGCGAAGTACTGGACCAGCATATCGGTTACTGGAAGCAGCAATTGGAAGGTGCGCCGGAGTTGCTGGAGTTGCCGTTGGACCGGCCACGTCCAGCGGTGCAGACGCATCGCGGCGCAAACGTCGGGATGCTTCTGTCGCCGGAGTTGACGGAGAAAGTGCGTGAGTTGTGCCGCGCGGAAGGTGTAACGCTGTTCATGCTGCTGCTGGCGGCGTTCAAGGTCTTGTTGGTGCGTTACTCGGGACAGGAAGACATCAGTGTCGGGACGCCGATTGCCGGGCGTAATCGTGTCGAGACGGAAGGCTTGATCGGTTTCTTCGTGAACACGCTGGTGCTGCGGACGGAACTCGCAGGGAATCCGACTGCGCGCGAGTTGTTGCGACGAGTGAGAAACGTGGCGTTAGGCGCGTACGCGCATCAGGAGTTGCCGTTCGAGAAGCTGGTGGATGAGTTGCAGGTAGAACGCAGTCTCAGCCACACGCCGCTCTTCCAGGTTCTCTTCGTCCTGCAAAACGCCGGTGGGAAGGAATCATTGGAACTGCCGGGTTTGAGTTTGAGTGCGGCGGGCGAGTCGAGCGGCGTGGCCAAGTTTGACCTGACGCTGAGTATGAGCGAGTCGGGCGAAGCGATTAGCGGAGTCTGTGAATACAACACCGACTTGTTTGACGAGACGACTATCAAGCGGCTGATGGGCCACTTCGAGACGTTACTGGAAAGCATTGTGTCAGACCCGGCGCAACGTCTGTCGGAATTGCAGATGCTGACAGAGGCGGAGCAGCAGCGAACGCTTTGTGAATGGAGCAAAGGTTCGGACGAAGCGATGCCGGAACTATGTCTTCAGGATTTATTCGAAGCGCAGGTCGAACGCACGCCCGAGGCGATCGCGCTCGTATTCGATCAGCAGGAGATTTCTTATCGAGAGTTGAACAGCCGCGCTAATCAACTGGCTCATTATCTGCAGAGCCAGGGCGTGCGTGAAGAGTCATTGGTCGGCATCCTGGTGGAACGCTCGGTAGAGATGTTGGTTGGCGTTCTCGGCGTGCTCAAGGCCGGAGCCGCATACGTTCCCCTCGATCCTTCTTACCCACAGGAACGGCTCTCTTTCATGGCTGCGGATGCAGGCATCGAGGTGCTGCTTACCCAACACCACCATAGGCTCGACACCGCTTCGTTTCAAACTTTGTGTCTCGACAGCGAGTGGCCGCAGATCGCGGAGCACTCGACAGATAATCCGGTGCGACGTTCGGTACCAGCCAATACCGCCTATGTCATCTACACGTCCGGCTCGACTGGCAGGCCGAAGGGCGTCGTAGTCCCACATGCGGGCGCGGTTAATTTTTCACGCGCGCGCTTAAGTCAACTCGGCGTGCGATCCGGAACTCGCGTGTTGCAATGCGCCTCTTTGAGCTTCGACGCCTCTGCCGGTGAGTTATTCGTCTCTTTGCTGAACGGCGCGACCTTGTGTGTGCCAAAACCCGAGACACAAATGGCCGGCAACGCTTTGTTTGAAGTGTTGCAGCAGCAGGAAATCGAGCTTCTGTTCATAACGCCGGCAGCCCTCGCGACCGTGGACAGCGACGGGCTGCCACGACTGCGCACGGTAGTGGCGGTAGGCGAGGCGTGCCCGGCCGAACTGGCGGCGCGCTGGAGCACGGATGGTCGTCGCTTCATTAACGGCTATGGACCAACCGAGACGACCGTGATCGCGATCATGTCGGGATCAATCAATGGTGAGCGCCAGCCGCCCATCGGACGCCCAATCGCAAACATGCAAGCGTATGTGCTCGACAAACACATGCAGCCTGTGGCGGTGGGAGTAGCAGGCGAACTATACCTCGGCGGTTTGGGTGTCACGCGTGGCTACCTGAATCGCCCCGATTTGACTGCGGAAAGATTCGTGCCGCATCCGTTTAGCCGTGAAGCCGGAGCGCGTCTATATCGCACGGGTGACTTCGTGCGCTATCTCGCCGATGGTGAGCTCGAGTACATCGGGCGCATTGACGAACAGGTGAAGTTGCGCGGTTTACGCATCGAGCTAACTGAGATCGAAGCCGTGCTGCTGCAGCATGAGAGTGTGCGCGAAGCCGTTGTCGTGGTACGCGCCGATGAGAGCGGCGAACGCCGGATCGTGGCCTATCTCGTATCACAAACTTCGTCGCTGACCACAAGCGAACTGCGGCTGCACGCCAAACAGTTCCTGCCGGAGTACATGGTCCCATCCGCTTTTGTGCAGCTCGAGAGTTTGCCGTTGACTCCGGTCGGGAAGCTGGACAAGCAGAGACTGCCCGCACCCACGAACCAGCGTCCGTCGCTCACCTCGGAATACGTCAAGCCGCAGACGGAGACGGAGCAAACCATAACCGCCGTGTGGCAAGAGCTCCTGCACCTGTCAGAGGTCGGCACGATCGATAACTTCTTCGACCTTGGCGGCAACTCGTTGCTGCTGATCCAACTTCATGCGCGACTGCAGGAAATCTTCGGTGAGCAACTCACGGTGATCGATCTCTTCAAACACCCGACCATCGGCTCACTGGCCGCGCGACTCAGCCATGAAGAGCCACAACCGGAACATGAAGCCGCGCATTTCGAAACGAGAATGACAGGCAAGCAGCGTCTCCGCGAAAGACTCGAACAACGCAAGCGCGTCGCTTAACTTTCTTAGCCGGCGAAGCAGGCGTAAGCATAAAGCCTGGGGCACAAGCCCCAGGACAGCCCCCAAAAAGGGCGCGCAAGCCCGTGAAACGGGCGACAGCGCCAAACGGATTTCAGGCTGCCGCCCGCTCCGCGGGCTCGGTCGCCAATTTTTTAGAGTACCTGGGGCTTGCGCCCCAGGCTTTATGCTTACGCCTGCTTCGCCGGCTATGAAGTCAGAAGTAACACTAGCCGGCCAAAGCGTCGCTTAACTCACAACACCGGACATCAGCAACAACAGTAACAACGAGGGAGAAATCTCAATGCCTACGAGTGTCGCCGGACAATCAACAGACAATAATTCCGACATCGCCATCATCGGGATGATCGGGCGTTTCCCCGGCGCCGCGAGCGTCGAAGAATTCTGGCGAAACCTGCGTGACGGCGTCGAGACCGTAACCTTCTTTACCGACGAGGAGTTGCTGGCGTCGGGAATCGACGCTGCCTCCCTGAGCAATCCGCACTTCATCAAGGCCGGCCGGTACATCGAAGACATCGACATGTTTGACGCTTCGTTCTTCGGGTTCAGCCCGCGCGAAGCCGAGATACTCGATCCGCAGCAACGCATCTTTCTGGAGTGCTCGTGGGAGGCCCTGGAAAACGCCGGTTACGACCCGAAGACTTACGACGGCTTGATCGGCATGTTTGCAGGCGTCAGCGCCAACACCTACATCTGGCAGATTCTCGCCAACCGCGAGTTGTTCAGGAGCGTCGGGCAGTACCAGACATTCATCGCGAACGACAAGGATTTTCTCGCCACGCGTGTCTCCTACAAACTCGGTTTACAAGGTTCGAGCCTGACGATTCAGACCGCCTGTTCGACTTCTCTCGTCGCCGTTCACATTGCCTGTCAGAGTTTGCTCAACGGTGAATCAGATCTCGCGCTGGCAGGCGGCGTCTCCGTCGGCGTGCCGCAAAAGAACGGCTACTGGTATCGAGAAGAAGGGATTCTCTCACCCGACGGACGCTGCCGCGCATTTGATGAAAACGCGCAGGGCACAGTCGGCGGCGCGGGCGTCGGCATCGTCGTGTTGAAGCGACTCGAAGATGCGCTCGCCGACGGCGATTACATTCACGCAGTCATTAAAGGTTCAGCCGTCAACAACGACGGTTCGATGAAAGTCGGCTACACCGCGCCGAGCGTCGAAGGACAGGCACAGGTGATCAGGATGGCGCAGCAGGTGGCCGCAGTCGATCCCGAAACCATCTCTTACATCGAGACGCACGGAACGGGCACGGTGCTCGGCGACCCGATTGAAATTGCGGCGCTGACAAAAGCCTTCCGCGCCGAAACGGCAAAGAAAAACTTCTGCGCCATCGGCTCGGTAAAAACAAACATCGGGCATCTTGATGTCGCGGCCGGTGTTTCCGGATTGATCAAGACCGTCCTCGCGCTGAAACACAAACAACTGCCGCCGAGTCTTAACTTCGAGCGACCGAACCCGCGTATCGACTTCGCGAACAGCCCCTTCTTCGTCAATACAAAACTGACCGAATGGAAGAACGGCAATGGACCACGCCGTGCCGGAGTCAGTTCATTCGGCGTCGGTGGCACAAACGCGCACGTGATCGTCGAAGAGAGCCCGCAGCACGAAAGTTTCGATTCGTTGCGGCAGTGGCAACTGTTGACTGTCTCCGCGAGATCGCGCGAGGCCCTCGACGCTGCGACGGCGCGGCTCGTCAGCCATTTGCAGAACAATCCCGAAAGCAATCTCGCCGACGTGGCCTACACGCTGCAAGTTGGTCGCAGAGCTTTTGCACATCGCAGAATGCTTGTCTGCCGCGACGTATCCGATGTTTTGGAGCACGGCCATAAACGAATTGAAGACGGGCAGCAGACAGGTGAAAAGTCCTCGGTTGCGTTCATGTTTCCGGGACAGGGAACACAGTACGTCCACATGGCCGAAGAGCTCTACCAGCGTGAGCCGGTCTTTCGCCAACACTTCGATCGCTGCTGCGAGCTGTTGCACCCGCACCTCGAGCTAGATCTCCGCGACGTCCTCTATCCGTCCGATGAAAAGACAAGCGCGGCGGAAGAACAACTGCGCCGTACCTCAGTGACTCAGCCCGCGTTGTTCGCAATCGAGTATGCGCTGGCGCAGATGTGGATGGAGTGGGGGATAGTCCCACGCGCGATGATCGGGCACAGCATCGGCGAGTATGTGGCGGCGTGTTTGGCGGGCGTGATGAGCCTGGAAGATGCATTGTGGTTGGTAGCGACACGAGCGGCGATGATGCAGGCGATGCCCGGTGGAGCGATGCTGGCAGTGCCGCTTTCCGAGACGGACATCGTCGAGAAAATGGGAAACGGGTTGAGCCTGGCGGCGGTGAACAGTCCCACGTTATGCGTCGTCTCGGGTGCGGCAGAGGCTATCGACGAGTTCGCGGAACGACTCTCGGCGGAGGGTGTGAATTGGCGCCGGCTGCATACGTCACATGCATTTCATTCCGCGATGATGGACCCGGTGCTCGCGGAGTTTGCGCGCGAAGTGAGCAAAGTAAAACTCAGCGCGCCGAAGATTCCATACCTCTCGAACGTAACCGGAACATGGATCAACGACGCGGAAGCAGTTGACCCGCAGTACTGGGCGATGCACCTGCGGCAGACCGTGCGCTTCGCCGCGGGCCTCGACGAATTGGCGAAAGAAGCCGGCGGGATATGGCTCGAGGTCGGACCGGGCAAAACTCTGACGATGCTCGCGCAGGGTCGTGCGGACAGGTTGTCGGGGAAAGTGTTGCTCACCTCCTTGCGGCATGCCGACAAGCAGGGTTCGGATGAGGCTTTTCTACTGACGACGGTTGGCCGTCTGTGGCTGGCGGGCGCGCCGGTTAACTGGCAGGCGTTTTATGCGAACGAGCGGCGCCAGCGTGTTCCACTGCCGACCTACCCATTCGAGCGGCAACGATACTGGGTTGAACCGCCGGATCGTTCCAGCGGAGCTGCAAAGCATCACGGGGCATTGGAGAAAAAGACGGATGTTGGTGAGTGGTTCTACATTCCTTCGTGGCAAAGGTCTGCGCCTGTCCCGTCGTTTGAGAGTCAGCTTCAACAGGAAGACGGCTGGCTGATCTTTGCAGATGAATGTGGATTGGGTGCGCAGATTGCGGAGCGCCTGCGGCTTGAAGGCCAGGAAGTCTACACGGTCAGGGCGGGAGAGCGCTTTGCAAAAGGCGGAGCGAGTGACTATGTCATTGACCCGCAGAAGTCCGGCGACTATCGCGCGTTGCTCGAAGATGTGTTTGGACAGAACGGCGGGCTCAACAAGATTGTCCATTTATGGAATGTCACGCCGGAAGAGAGCACCGCGTCGGACATCGAGTTAATCAACAGTTCTGCGAGCGCATCTTTCTACAGTCTGCTATTTCTCGCCCAGGCCATCGGTGCGCAAAAGGTGTCCACTGCTCTCACACTCGAAGTCGTCTCAACCCATGGGCAGGAAGTCGTTGCCGGCGACGTGTTGTGTGCGGAGAAGACGACGGCGTTGGGGCTCTGCAAAGTGATCTCGCAGGAAATTCATCGCGTTGTCTGTCGCGCGGTTGATGTTGCGCTCCCAAAGACAAGTTCGCAGACAAAAGAATTAGTCGAACTGTTGCTCGCCGAAGCATGCGCGCAGGAGTCTGACCCGGTCGTGGCCATTCGCGGCGTTCATCGCTGGACGCAGGTGTTTGAACCCATCAAGTTGGACGAGCCGCAACGAGGGAATCCGCGGTTGCGAGAAGGCGGCGTCTATCTCATCACCGGCGGATTGGGCGGATTTGGTTTGACCTTTGCCAGGTATCTCGCGCAGCAGGTGCACGCGAAGCTCGTGCTCGTCGGGCGTGCGGCACAGCCGGCCACAGAAAAGATAAAAGAAGTGGAGCTGCTCGAAGCGGAGGGAGCGGAAGTTTTAATCGAGAGCGCGGATGTCAGCGACATAGAACGCATGCGCGCAGTGTTGGACCACGCGCGTGAGCGTTTCGGCAGGATTGACGGAGTGATCCACACGGCGGGAGTTGCCGCAGGCGGACTGATCGAGTTGAAAGAACCGCAAGTGGCTGACGCTGTGCTCGCGCCCAAAGTCCTGGGCACACTCGTTCTCGACGAGTTGTTGAAGGAAACGCCGCTCGATTTCTTCATTATCTGCTCATCGCTCGCCTCGCTACTGGGAGGCGTGGGACAGGCAGACTATGTCGCAGCCAACAGCTTCATGGATGCGTTTGCGTATCAGAGAAGTTTGAACGGCAGCGCGTTCACCGTCTCAATCCTTTGGGACACGTGGCAGCAGGTAGGCATGGCGGCGAACACGGCCGTGCCTTCCGGCTTCGAGCAAGAGAGAGAAGAGAATTTGAAGCAAGGCATCTCGCCGGAGGAGGGCGCGGATGTTTTGGGAAGGATTTTGTCCGGCTCGACGTCGTCGCGCGTCATCGTCTCGACGAGAGACCTCGCGTTGCGTGTCCACCAGAGCCGCCTCATCAGGGTGTTGGAGGAACAGCCGGAGACGAAATCGAGGCCGCTTTCTCAAAAGGCGCATCCGCGCCCTGAACTCGCCACCGCCTATCTCGCGCCGCGCGATGAGACCGAACAGACGATCGTGGAAATCTGGCAGGAGCTTTTCGGTATCGACGGGATCGGAGTCGACGACGACTTTATCGAGCTCGGCGGCCACTCGCTGCTCGCGATGCAGCTACTCTCACGCATACGCGAAACGTTCCAGGCAGAAGTCTCTCTTCGCGCACTCTTTGAAGCGCCCACCGTGGCAGGGCTCGCCTACTCCATCACACAAAACCGCGACGTCGCAAGCGGCGTGGTCCAACGCATACAAAGAGATGACGACGAACAGTTGTTATCCAAACTGGATGAACTCTCAGAAGACGAAGTAGACGCACTGCTCAAGAACATGCTGGCGGAATCAGAGGTCTAAGCGCACGACAGTTTAGCCGCAGATAAACGCCGATTCACGCGGATCTGATCCAATCGGAGGTCAAATGAGCGAAACAGTGAACGTAATCAACCCATCAAGCGCAACGAACGAGAGCAGTGGCCAGGATAAGCGTGCCCTTCTTGCACGACTGCTGCGAGAGAAGGCAAGCAGGCCGAAATACTTTCCGCCATCGTTTGCGCAGCAGCGCCTCTGGCTGCTGGACCAGTTTGAACGATCAAGCCCGCTCTACAACATGATCGCCAGCGTGCGACTCCGAGGCGCACTCGACCTCTGCGCCTTAAGACACGCCTTCACCGAAATCACACGCCGTCACGAATCGCTCCGCACCACTTTCACAGAGATCAACGGCGAGCCGATGCAGGTGGTGCATCCGGCAAAGGGATTCGACTTGCAACTGGTAGATCTCGTCAATCTGCCTGCCGCCATGCGTGAAGCGGAAGCGCATCGTGTGGTCTCAGACTGTTCGCAGGTTCCGTTTGATTTGAGCGCCGGCCCATTGCTGCGCGCGATGCTGGTACGACTCGAACAGAACGAACACATCCTTCTACTGACCATGCACCACATCGTCAGCGACGGATGGTCGATGAATGTACTCGCGCGTGAAGCGGGCGTTCTCTATCACGCGTTCTCGAATGGTCTGTCTTCGCCGTTGCCGGAGTTGCCGATTCAGTATGCCGACTACTCGCGCTGGCAACGCGAGCAACTGAGCGGTGCAGGGCTCGAAGCCCACCTTGATTACTGGCGCCGCCATCTCGACGGGGAGCTCCCGTTGCTGGAGTTGCCCGCGGATCGACCGCGCCCGGCAGTACGAAGCATTGCCGGAGCCACTTGCGGCTTAGTCCTGCCCAAAGAGCTCTCCGAGCAGCTTCGAGCGCTTAGCCGGAGCGAGCATGTGACAATGTTTATGCTGATGCTCGCTGCTTTCAAAACCCTGCTCTACCGGTACACCGGACAGCCGGACATCATTATCGGCACCCCCGTCGCCGGCCGCGAACGCATCGAGACGGAATCCCTGATCGGGTTTTTTATCAACATGGTCGCGATGCGATCAGACGTGTCTGACAATCCCTCTTTCCGGGAATTCCTCGGCCGTATCAAGGACGTCGCGCTCGGCGCTTTTGAGCACCAGGACATGCCCTTTGACAGGCTCGTTGACGAGTTGCATGTGACGCGAAGCTTCAGCCACTCGCCCATCTTTCAAGTGTGTTTCGACCTGCGCACCGCGAAGCAGAACCACGAACCGGAAAAGGCGACGAAATCTGACGGCCTGAAATGGAAAACGCTCGAAAGCGACCTGCATACGGCGAAGTTTGACTTGTCCCTGATCATGACGGACGCCGGCGAATGCGTCACCGGATTTATCGAATACCGCACGGACATGTTCGACGAGACCACCATCAAGCGGCTCCGAGGCCATTTCGAGACTTTACTCGAAAGCCTTGTCTCCGATCCGGGACAACGCCTGCTGGAATTGCAGATGCTGACGGAGACGGAGCGGCAGCGAACGCTCGGTGAATGGAGCCAGGCGCCGGATGAAACAGTAGCCAGTGAATTCGTCCACGAAATGTTCAGCCAGATCGCCACCCGTTGTCGCGACAACACGGCGATTGTTTACAACGACAAGTCGTACTCGTATGGAGAACTGGAAGATCGCGCCAACACCATCGCTAACTACCTGATCGCCAACGGCGCGCAAAAAGGCTCGCTCGTCGGCATCCTCGCGAAGGATTCTTTCCACGTCATTTCAGCGATCATCGGTATTCTCAAAGCCGGTTGTGTCTTCGTTCCGTTTGACCGTCAACTGCCGCAGAAAAGACTCGCAACGATGGTGTCCCTGGTCGCTCCCGAATGGTTCATCATCGAGTCGAGATTCTGGTCCATGCTGAGCGGCGTCACGGTTGATGCGGCGCCCAAAGCGACAGTCATCTGTGTTGACGGCGATGCCGTAACAAACGGCGAAGAGCACCTGGTCCAGGCCGTTGATTACAAAGACTACTTCAATCCCGAAAAGCCGTCCGTCAAGTCAGCAGCCGACGACATGGCTTACATCTATTTCACCTCCGGCTCGACGGGCCAACCGAAAGCGATTGCCGGACGCTTGCAGGGCATCGATCACTTCATCCGATGGGAGCAGGAAGCGCTCGGCGTGGGTGAAGGTGTGCGCGTCAGCCGCCTGCTGCCGATCTCTTTCGACGCATCACTGCGCGATATCTTCCTGCCGTTGTGCTCGGGCGGCATCGCCATTGGTCCAGCGCCACGTGACACCGTGCTGCAAGCGCGCAAGCTCGTCGAGTGGATCGAACAACACGAGATCAACGTCGTTCATTGTGTGCCGTCGCTGTTTCGTTCGATCGTGAACGAAACACTGACGTCCGATCGTCTGCCCTCGTTGAAATTTATCCTGATGGCTGGTGAACCGTTGCTGCCGGCGGATGTGGCGCGCTGGATGGATGTGTTCGGAGAGCGCGTTCAACTCGTGAATCTCTACGGAGCGTCCGAGACGACGATGACGAAGTTCTTCTACTTCGTGCAGCCTGAAGACCGCGAACGCCGTTCCATTCCCATCGGCAAACCGATGGCGGGTGCAAAGGCGATGCTGGTCAACGCGAAAGGTGATCCCAGCGAGCCAGGGACGATCGGTGAAATTTACGTTCGCACACCGTATCGCTCACTCGGTTACTACAACCAGCCGGAACTGACGCAGAAATCATTTGTCCCGGATCCGTTCGGAGACGACGAGATCGTTTACAAGACCGGCGACCTCGCGCGCGTGCTCGAAGACGGCAACTACGAATTTCTGGGTCGCAAAGATCAGCAGGTGAAGATCCGAGGGATACGCGTCGAGTTAGGCGAGATTGAAAACCTGATGCGCGGTCACGAGGGTGTTAGAGACGTGGCCATCGTCGATCGCGACGACGCCAACGGCTTCAAGTATCTCTGTGCCTATGTCGTGTTTGAAGATGAACGCGAAACGAACCCCGCCGAGCTCAGAGATTATCTGGCGACGTACTTGCCGGAATACATGCTGCCTTCGTCCTTTGTGCCGATGCAGGAACTGCCGCGGACAATCAGCGGCAAGTTGGATCGTCGCGCGCTGCCCGCGCCAGGCCAGGCACGACGCGAGGACACGTATGTAGCGCCGCGGACGCCGGTCGAGGAAGTGCTGGCCGGTATCTGGAGCGACGTGCTGCGCACCACGAGGATCGGTGTTAACGACAACTTCTTCGAGTTGAGCGGCCACTCGCTGCTGGCGATGCAGGTTGTGTCTCGTGTCAGGGAAGCGTTCGGTGTCGAGATTTTTGTCCGTGCCATCTTCGAGAAACAGACGCTCGCAATGCTGGCGGCTGAGATCGAGCAACTGATGTATCAGGGCGGCTCGCTGCAGGCAGCGCCGGTTGTGCGCACGTCACGTGAGGTCGAACTGCCGTTGTCGTTTGCGCAACAACGATTGTGGTTCATCGACCGCTTAACGCCCCTGTCGCCGCTCTACAACATGCCGATGGCTGTGCGTCTCACCGGAGCGCTCAACCTCGCGGCGCTGGAGCGCACGTTCCGCGAGATTGTGCGCCGTCACGAAGTTTTAAGAACCAGTTTTGTGAGCGTTAAAGGTGAAGCTGTGCAGGTCATCCGGCCCGAGGTTTACGCGGAGGAGATTTGTGTGCCGCTGGTTGACCTCAGTTTGTTGCCTGAGGAGTTGCGCGAGGTGGAGGCGAAGCAACTGGCCCAGGCCGAGGCTGCACGCCCGTTCGATGTGGAGACTGACTCGCTGATGCGTACGTGTGTGCTGCGGCTGGATGAACAACAGCACATCGCGTTGCTGACGTTCCATCACATCGTCTTCGATGGCTGGTCCATGGGCGTGTTCGTGAAAGAAGTGGTGGCGCTCTACAGCGCGTTCTCACAGGGACAGGAGTCACCGTTGGCAGAGTTGCCGGTGCAGTATGCGGACTATGCGGTGTGGCAGCATCAATGGTTACAGGACGAAGTGCTGGAGCGGCATATCGGTTATTGGAAGCAGCAGTTGGAAGGTGCGCCGGAGTTGCTCGAGTTGCCGGCGGACCGGCCACGACCAGCGGTGCAGACGTATCGTGGCGCGAGTGTGGGATTGGCGTTGTCGCAGGAGTTGACGGCGAAACTGCGCGAGTTGTGCCGTGCTGAAGGTGTAACGCTGTTCATGTTGTTGCTGGCGACGTTCAAGGTGTTGCTGGCGCGTTACACGGGGCAGGAAGACATCAGCGTGGGGACGCCGATTGCCGGACGTAATCGCGTGGAGACGGAAAGCTTGATTGGCTTCTTCGTGAACACGCTGGTGCTGCGGACGGATCTCGCAGGCAATCCGACGGTGCGCGAGTTGTTGCGACGGGTCAGAGACGTTGCGCTGGGTGCGTATGCACACCAGGAGTTGCCGTTCGAGAAGCTGGTAGAGGAGTTGCAGGTAGAACGCAGTCTCAGCCACACGCCGCTGTTTCAAGTCCTCTTTGTTTTGCACAACACTTCGGAGGAGTTGTTGGAGCTGCCGGGTTTGAGCTTGAGTACAGCGGGTGAGGCGAGTGAGGTAGCGAAGTTTGACTTGACGCTGAACATGGCGGAGTCGGACGAAGCGATCATCGGAGCGTTGCAGTACAACACTGACCTGTTCGACGAGACGACCATCAAGCGCATGCTGGGACACTGGCAGACGCTCGTCGAAGCGATCGTTGCTGATTCAACCGTGCGTCTCTCTGAGTTAGCGCTCCTGACAGATTCCGATCATCAATTACTGAGCAGTTGGAACGACACTGATTACGCAGATCCGGTACTGGATCTGCGCCTGCATGAACTCTTTGAACTACAGGTCGAGCGCACTCCGGATGCGATGGCGCTCATTTACGAGCAGGAGCAACTCACTTACGGCGAACTAAACGTCCGCGCCAACCAACTCGCACATCATCTGCGTAGTCTTGGCGTCGATCGGGAGTCGCTCGTCGGCGTGCTGATGGAGCGTTCTACTGAGATGGTTACCGCGCTTCTGGCGATCGTCAAAGCCGGAGCGGCCTACGTTCCACTCGATCCTTCGTATCCGCAAGAGCGTCTTTCGTTCATGCTCGCCGATGCCGGTATCGAGATCCTGCTGACGCAGTCTCACTTGAGCGACACGCTTACCGCTTCGGCTGAAGGTCACTCCTTCAACACTCTCTATCTCGATCAGCTCGTCATGTCAGAGGAGAGCACCGCGAATCCGCAGGTAGCAGTCGAGGCTGACAACGCTGCCTACATGATCTACACCTCGGGTTCGACCGGTCGTCCGAAAGGCGTCGTCAACACGCATCGCGGCATCGTCAATCGACTCGTCTGGATGCAGCAGCAATATCAACTCAGCGACCACGATCGTGTTTTACAGAAGACACCGTTTAGCTTCGACGTCTCGGTGTGGGAGTTCTTCTGGCCGTTGATGACTGGGGCACGTCTGGTTGTCGCTCGTCCGGGCGGGCATATGGATGCGAACTACCTGGCGCACATCATTCACGACCAGGGCGTCACGACGCTGCACTTCGTACCGTCGATGTTGCAGGTGTTTCTGGAAGAAAAAGAAATCGAGCAGTGCCGGAGCATCCGCCAGGTGATGAGTTCGGGCGAAGCGTTGGGTGTTGAACTGGAACAACGTTTCTTCGAACGAATGCCTTGGGCCGAGTTGCACAATTTGTACGGGCCAACGGAAGCAGCAGTGGATGTGAGCTACTGGCAATGCGCGCCCGACAGCGACAGACACAGTGTGCCGATTGGCCTACCGATAGCGAACACGCAGTTATACGTACTCGACAAGCAAATGAAACCGGTAGCGGTGGGCGTTCATGGCGAGGTTTACATCGGCGGCGTTGGTCTCGCACGCGGATACAAAGGACGCGCGGAACTGACCGCCGAGAAGTTTGTGCCGAACCCATTCAGCGAGCGAGCGGGAGCGAGGTTGTATCGAACTGGCGATGTCGGCCGCTGGCTGGAAGGCGGTGAGATCGAGTACATCGGACGAATCGACGAGCAGGTGAAGATCCGTGGGTTCCGCATCGAGTTGGGCGAGATCGCGAGCGTGATCAAACACCATGAGGGAGTCCAGGATTGTGTAGTGATCGTGAATGACGAAGGCGGAGAAAAGCGGATCGTTGCTTACGTAGTTTGTGAGCAGGGCGCTACGCCTTCCGCTATCGAATTGACCAGCTACGCCAAAGCGCGTTTGCCTGAATACATGGTGCCGTCGGCCGTGGTGATGCTCGAGAGTTTGCCGCTGACGCCGAACGGTAAACTTGACCGTAAAGCACTGCCGGCACCCAGCGGCATCGTGAGACAGTTCGTCGAGCCACGCACAATCGTAGAGCAGGGGCTGGCCGAAATCTGGGCGGCCATTCTCCGCCTCGATCGAATCGGCGTGCACGATAACTTCTTCGAGGTGGGCGGCCACTCGCTGTTAGGAATGCAAATGGTTTCGCGTGTGCGCGAAGCGTTCCAGGTTGATATCCAACTGCGCGCGCTCTTCGGAGCCCCGACAGTGGCCCAACTGGCCGAAGTTGTGGAACTCGCGATCAGGGCTGAGCGAGGCCTGGACATTCCTCCGGTCGTGCGGGTCTCACGCGAAGGACCACTGCCGCTCTCGTTCGCGCAGCAACGGCTCTGGTTCCTCTATCAACTCGAGCCTGACAGCCCGGCTTATAACATTCCCATAGCCGTACGCTTGCAAGGCGCCCTTAACGTGCCCGCGCTGGAAGAGAGTCTGAACGAAATCCTACGCCGTCATGAAGTATTGCGCACTACGTTTTCCGCGCTGAATGGGGAACCTGTTCAGATCATCTCTCCGTTCGAGCCGCGCGAGTTGTGTGTCGAGGATTTGAGCGTGTGGCTGGATGAAACGGCGCGCCTCGATGAAGCGCGAAGACTTACCGCCGTCGAGACTGCAACACCATTTGATCTCATCAACGGTCCGTTGTTTAGAGCGAGGCTGCTTCGTCTCGACGAAAACGATCATGTCGTGATCCTGACCATGCATCACATAGTCAGCGACGGTTGGTCTCTCGGTATTCTCATCAACGAATTGACAACCCTGTATCGAAGCTACAGCGTCGGAGAGTCTGCGGCGCTGCCGGAACTTCCGATCCAGTACGCCGACTTCGCGCAGTGGCAGCGCACCTGGCTCGATGGCGAGATCCTTGCTGAACAACTTGCTTACTGGTCTCGCCAACTGGGCGGCGCTGCTCCACTCGAGCTGCCGACCGACCGCCCACGTCCAGCCGTCCTGACCTATCGCGGAAACGTAGAGTCACTGCGACTCGACTCCTCGCTCGTCGACGGGTTGAAGACGTTGAGCCGCAACGAGGGTGTCACTCTGTTCATGCTGTTGATGACGGCATTCAAAGTGTTGCTCCATCGATATACGGGACAGTCAGACATCTCCGTCGGGACGCCGATCGCCGGACGCAACTGGCTGGAGGTCGAAGGCTTGATCGGCTTCTTCGTCAACACCGTGGTGTTGCGGACAGATGTTAGATCTGAGGAAGGCTTTAACGAGGTATTGCAGCGTGTGAGAGAGGTGGTGCTGGATAGTTACGCGCATCAGGACGTGCCGTTTGAGAAGCTGGTTGAGGAGTTACAACCGGAGCGCGATCCAAGCCGGCAACCACTGTTTCAGGTGGCCTTCTCGATGCACAATGCGAACGCCAATGCCGAGACTGCGGAAACGTCCGGATTGCGTTTGAGTGCATTAGCCGGCGAGAACCGCACGGCAAAGTTCGACCTGAATTTTGTTTTGACCGAAGTCGGCGGCGTGGTTGATGCCGCACTCGAATACAACACGGATTTGTTCGACTCGACGACGATCGAGAGAATGCTCGATCATTTCCGGAACCTGCTGGACGGCGTCGTTATCGACCCGAAGCAAGCGGTCGCGTTACTGCCGCTGCTGGGCGATGACGAGCGCCAGCTCATCCTCCACGACTGGAACGATACTAACCGTCCCTTCCCGTCCGATCTCGGACTTCATCAACTCTTTGAAGCGCAGGTAGAGCGTGCGCCTGACGCTACGGCCCTTATCTTCGGCGAAGAGCGTTTGAGCTACGCCGAGCTGGAGGCGCGCGCGAATGCGCTGGCCCGTTACCTGCGAACGCTTGGAGTAAGCAACGAGCAGCCGGTAGGAATCTGTCTTCCACGATCGGCGGAAATGGTTGTGGCGCTGCTTGCAGTGCTCAAGGCCGGCGGCGTGTACGTGCCGCTCGACGCCGACTATCCATCCGAGCGTCTCCGCCTGATGGCCGAGGACACGCGGCTCCAGGTGGTGATCACCAACAGCAGTTTGCGCGACACGATGACGGGCATCGAGGCGCGCATGATAGAGCTCGATACCGAGGCTGAAGCTATCGCGGCCGAAGGGCGAGCGAGGTTAGAGAGCGCGGAGCAGCACGGAGGTGAGCGTCTCGCTTACATCATCTATACCTCCGGCTCGACTGGCAGACCGAAAGGCGTTGCCGTTCCGCAAAGCGCAGTCGCGCGCCTCGTATTCAATACTAACTACGTCAACCTGGATGCTTCCGACCGCATCGCGCAAGCGTCAAACGCGTCTTTCGATGCGGCGACATTTGAGGTCTGGGGTGCGCTCCTTCACGGGGCGTGTCTGGTTGGCATCAACAAAGACGTGGCGCTTTCTCCTCAGGAGTTCGCGGCGCAATTACGCGAACAACGTATCAGCGCGATCTTTTTGACCACAGCGCTGTTCAATCAACTTGCCGGCACAGTGCCGGAGGCCTTCTCGACGTTGCGGCATGTCATGTTCGGTGGAGAAGCCGTCGATCCGAAGTGGGTAAGGGAAGTGTTAGAGAAGGGCGCGCCCGAGCGTTTGCTGCACGTCTATGGACCAACCGAGAGCACGACGTTCGCGTTGTGGCATCACGTTACGCACGTCGAGGACAACGCGACGACGATTCCGATTGGTCAACCGCTCTCCAATACAGAGGTCTATCTCCTCGATCAGAACCTGCAACCGGTGCCGGTCGGAGCGCACGGAGAAATTTACCTCGGCGGCGATGGACTGGCGCGGTGTTACTACAACTGCCCGGACGCTACTGCCGAGAAGTTTGTGCCGAATCCGTTCGGCGACGTGCCCGGCTCGCGGCTGTACAAGACGGGCGACCTCGGCCGTTTTCTGCCCAACGGAGATATTCAGTTCGTGGGCCGCATTGATCACCAGGTAAAGGTTCGGGGTTTTCGGATCGAGTTGGGTGAGATCGAAGGTGTGTTGAGCGCGCATCCGGACGTGCAGGAGTGCATCGTGCTGGCGCGCGAGGACACGCCGGGCGAGCGCCGGCTGGTCGCTTATGTGGTAAGTGCGTCGCAAGCGCTTGCAGCCGGCGAGCTTCGTCTCTATCTGCAGGAGAAGCTGCCCGATTACATGATTCCCGCGGCCTTCGTCCGGCTCGACGCGCTACCGTTGACGCGCAACGGGAAGGTGGACCGCCGTGCGTTGCCGCCGCCGGAGCAGGAGCGAATGTGGATGGCCGGAGAGTATGTCGCACCGCGCAGCCCGCTTGAAGAAGTGCTGGCCGAAATCTGGGCCGACGTATTGAAGCTGGAGCGGGTCGGTATTCACGACAACTTCTTCACCGAACTTGGCGGCCACTCGCTGTTGGCTACCCAGGTGACCTCCCGCGTGCGCAACACCTTCGAAGTGAACCTGCCTCTCAGGCAGGTGTTTGAAATGCCGACCATCGCCGAACTGGCCACGGTTATCGAAACCATGATCCTCGATGAGGTCGAAGAGTTAAGCGATAACGAAGTGCACGAACAAATCACTTTTGTATCCACAGATTACACAGATTGATTTGAGAAACTCTGTGTAATCTGCGGATGAACAACCTCTTGAAGGGGAGACACAAAATGAGTCAAGACATTTTAAGAAGACGATCTGAACTTTCAACCGACAAACTTCTGCTACTGGAAAAGCGTTTGAAAGGGAAATATAAACCGGCGGCCGAACCGCAGGTCATTCCACGCCGCGACAAAGAGGGCCCCACTCCGCTGTCATTTGCACAACAACGGCTCTGGTTTATCGAGCAGATGGAAACCGGCAACCCGTTTTACAACGTTCCCATCGCCGTCCGGCTTAAGGGCACACTCAACGTGCCCGCGCTCGCACACACATTCACCGAGATCATCAGACGACACGAGTCGCTGCGCACAAACTTTGTGACCGTCGAAGGACAGCCGATGCAGTGCATCGACGTCGCGCGGCCGGCACATCTTCCGGTGCTCGACCTGAGCGATTTGGAAGTAGCTGAACGCGACGCCGAAGCACTTCGCCTGACCACGGCCGAAATGCTGAAGCCATTTGATCTGACTTGCGATCCGTTGCTGCGAACCACGTTGTTGCGTCTTGCCGATGACGAACACATCGCGCTTTTGACGATGCATCACATTGCCAGCGACGGGTGGTCCATGGGCGTGCTGATCCAGGAAGTGGTCGCCCTCTACAAAGCTTTCTCAGCAGGTGAGGCTTCGCCGCTCGCAGAGTTGCCGATTCAGTATGCGGATTATGCCGCCTGGCAGCGCGAGTGGCTCACCGGCGAAGTCCTGCAGGGCCAACTCAATTACTGGAAACAGCAGTTGCAAGGTGCACCGCCTGTTTTGGAAATCCCGACCGACAGGACGCGCCCGGCCGTGCAGACTCATCAGGGAGCATTAGCCTCACACTCGCTCGGCAAACAATTGAGCGAACAACTCAACGCGCTCTGCCAGAAAGAAGGCGTGACGCTCTACATGTTATTGCTCGCTGCCTTCCAGACGTTGCTCTCTCGCTATTCTGGTCAGACAGACATCGTCGTCGGCACACCCATCGCCGGACGCACACAGGTGGAGACGGAAGGTCTTATCGGCTTCTTCGTCAACACGCTCGCACTGCGCGGTGACCTGAGCGGTAATCCCACTTTCAAGGAATTTCTTCAGAAGGTGCGCGAGGTTGTACTGGGTGCTTACGCGAACCAGGACATCCCGTTCGAAAAGCTTGTGGAAGAACTCGCTCCCGAACGCAGTCTCGGCCACAACCCACTCGTGCAAGTAGTCTTCAGTTTACAGAACAGTCCACAAGGCACACTGGAGATGCCGGGGTTGACACTCAGTCCCGTCGGCGCCGAAAACCGCACGGCCAAGTTTGACCTGACTCTCGGGATCGTCGAAAAGCCCGACGGCATTAGTGCGATGCTGGACTACAGCACCGACTTGTTTGACGAAGCAACGGCCCAACGCATGTTGTCGCATTACCACAACCTGCTCGATGCTATCTGCGCTGATCCGGAGACTGCCGTGCAAGACCTCGCGCTGCTTTCGCCCGAAGAGAGCCGTCACTTGCTGCACGACTTCAATCCTCAGGCTCCGTCGTTGCCGCCTGCGAAGTGCCTCCATCATCTATTCGAGGCCCAGGCCGCGCTTTCACCGCACACGATCGCTCTCACGTTTGAAGGCGAGCATCACTCATATGGAGAACTCAACGATCGCGCCAACGTGCTGGCGCGTCACCTGCGCAGCCTTGGCGTCGGTCCGGAATCGCGCGTCGGCGTGCTCTGTGATACGGCTCTGGATCTGTTGACGGCCATCCTCGGCGTTGTTAAAGCCGGGGCCGCTTATGTCCCACTCGATCCGAGTTATCCACCCGAGCGGCTCTCCTTCATGTTGGAAGATGCTAAGGCGCAGTTCATCGTCACACAGCAGTACCTGGTCGAGTCGTGGCTGACGCAACAGTCAAATACCGGTCTCGTCCTCTGGCACAACTTGCAGTCGGCAGACGGTGAAAGGATCGTGTCGGTTGACGGCAACCTGATCACGGCATCTTCCGGCAATAACCTCCTGCCCGAAGAGGTAGGTGTCACACCTCAGAATGCTGCCTACGTCATTTACACGTCGGGTTCGACCGGGAAACCCAAGGGAGTCGTGGTTACGCATGAGAACGTCTCGAGGTTGCTGGAAGTGACGCGTGCGGACTTCGCGTTTGATTCGTCGGACGTGTGGACACTGTTTCATTCGATCTGCTTCGACTTCTCGGTTTGGGAACTGTGGGGCGCGCTCACGCATGGCGCACGCCTGGTGCTCGTGCCTTACCGAATAAGTCGCGCGCCGGATGTTTTCTATGAGCTGTTGATCAAAGAAGGAGTAACAGTCCTGAATCAGACGCCGTCGGCTTTCCGCCAGTTGCTGAAGGTTGACGAAGCAGCGAGAGCAGAGTTGAAGCTGCGGGTCGTGATCTTCGGCGGGGAAGCATTGGAGATGAGCATGCTCAAGGGCTGGTTTGAGCGGCACGGAGACGAGCGACCGCGTTTGGTCAACATGTACGGGATCACGGAGACGACGGTCCACGTCACTTATCGGGAGTTGAAAGCAAGCGACACTGATGGTGGCAGTGTGATCGGTGGACCGTTGGCCGATCTCGAACTCTACGTTCTGGACGCACAAATGCGACCGGTGCCCGTAGGCGTAAGTGGGGAGCTCTACGTTGGCGGTGGTGGCGTAGCGCGAGGCTATCTCGGTCGAGCGGAGTTAACGGCGCAGCGATTCGTGCCGCATCCGTACAGTGACCGCGAAGGAGCAAGGTTATACAGGACGGGCGACGTGGCGCGCCGTAAAGCGGACGGAGAGTTGGAATACGTCGGACGCCTGGACGAGCAGGTGAAGATCAGAGGCTTCAGAATTGAGCTGGGTGAGATCGAAACAGTGCTGGGTGAACAGGATGGAGTCCAGGAGGCGGTGGTGATCGCGCAGGGTGATCCAACTGACCAGCGACTGGTGGCTTATCTGATGCCGGATCTGAAGCGTGGCGCGGTGCTGCGACGTTTGTTGCAGGGCGAGGTGGTAGCGGAAGAGGAGCAGGGGCTGTGGTATCGCGAGTCAGAGATGATTGCCGAAGTGAAGCAACATCTGCGAGATAAGTTGCCGCCCTACATGGTGCCGTCATCGTTCGTGCTCGTGAGCGAATGGCCGTTGACGTCAAACGGAAAGCTCGACAAACGGGCGTTGGTGGAAGTGAAAGAAGGAAGGGGCGGAGATGAAAACAGTTATGTTGCTCCGCGCACTCCGGTCGAAGAGATCATTGCGGGCATCTTCAGCGAGGTGCTGAGCGTCGAGCGCGTCGGTATCTACGACAACTTTTTCGATCTGGGTGGACACTCGCTGCTGGTCACGCTGGTGGTTTCGCGCCTGCGTGAAGCGTTTCATGTGGAGTTGCCGTTTCGCACGGTGTTCGACTCTCCGTCGGTCGTGGATCTGTCGTTAGCGATCGCGCAGAGCATCATGGAAAAAGAGAATGGAACTGGTGACGCGGAGTTGTTTGACGAATTAGAACAGTCTTTCGCGAACCTCTCGGAAGAAGACCTCATGGCACTCACGTCTGTCGAGTAGCCGGTTTAAAAAACGCACACTTCAACGTCAGTAGTCGTACCTGGACCGGGTCAGTACCACCTCGCGGTAGCGGGTGGGTCAACCTCCAGACTTCGTTGGATCGGGTCAGTACCACCTCGCGGTAGCGGGTGGGTCAACCTCCAGACAGCAAAATCACTAGGGATTTACCGTTTAATCAACAAACAGTTCGTTGGATCGGGTCAGTACCACCTCGCGGTAGCGGGTGGGTCAACCTCCAGACAGCAAAATCAATAGGGATTCGCATGCTGATCAGTCACCCACCCGCTACCGCGAGGTGGTACTGACCCGGTCCAATCACGGGATCTATTTTGCTTCGGGCTCATTGCTTAGAAACAACGCGGGCTCATTGCTTAGAAACAACGCGGGCTCATCGCTTGGAACAACAAGGAGAAGTATATGTTCAAGATAGCTTTGATAAACATGCCGTTCAGCGCGCTGCAACTGCCTTCAATCGGATTGACGCAATTGAAATCCGTGGTTGACAAAAAGTACGGCGAGCAAGTGTCGGTTGATATTCGTTACATCAACCTCGACTTCGCAAAGTATCTCGGTCTCAAGGCTCATAACCTGATTATGAATGTCCTGGACCTCAACAACACGGGCATGCGCGACTGGTTCTTTCGACAGGCCGCGTTTCCACACCTCGAGGACAACACTGACGCATATTTCCGTCGCTACTTTCCGCAGGCCAGCACTGACGTTCAGATGTACCGCCAGTTCATTCGCCTGAAGCGGCAGGGACTGGACGCGTTTCTCGACAGCATGGTGAAGACCTACAAACTCGACGAGGCAGACATCGTCGGTTTCACCACGATGTTCCATCAGAACGTGGCGTCGTTTGCGCTGGCGCGGAAGATAAAAGAGCACAACCCGAATGTGATCACGGTCATGGGCGGGGCGAATTGTGAATCCCCGATGGGACAGGAGATCGTCAAAAACGTTGAGCAGATCGATTTCGTTTTCTCCGGCCCGGGCTTGATCAGTTTCACAGAATTTGTCGGCTGCTGTCTTGATAAAGAGTTGGCCAAGGCGCACCACATCAATGGCGTGTTTTCAAAAGCCAACTGCGAAGCTCCGATTCCACAGGCGTCCCTGGGCGTGTTCAGGAAGCACAGCATCACTGGTGATGAACTCGATCTCGACGCCGCAGTCGAACTCGATTACGAGCCGTTTCTCGACTCACTCGACCGGCATTTTCCGAAAGGCGACGTGAAGGGCGTGTTGCTGTTTGAAACGAGTCGTGGTTGCTGGTGGGGTGAGAAAGCGCACTGCACGTTTTGCGGTTTGAATGGCATGTCGATGAAGTATCGCAGCATGAGTCCTGAAAACGCTTTGGCGCAGATCCAGAGTCTGTTCAAGTTTGCAGGCCGGGTCACGCAAATCGACAGCGTCGACAACATCATGCCGAAAAACTACATGACGGAGGTGTTTTCAAAGCTGAACACGCCACCGGAGATGTCAATTTTCTATGAAGTAAAAGCCGACCTCAGCGAAGAAGACATAGCAGTGTTGGCGAAGGCGCGCGTGACGAAAGTCCAGCCCGGCATCGAAGCGCTCGCGACGTCCACGTTGAAGTTGATGAAGAAGGGGACCTCCGTCTTTCAAAACCTGATGCTGCTCAGAAACTGCGCGCTCTACGGCATCAATCCGGCCTGGAATCTACTGGTCGGTTTTCCAGGTGAAGAAGGCGACGTTTTCCAGAAGTACATCGATGACCTGCCGTTGCTGACACACCTGAAACCACCGGACGGCGTGTTTCCCGTGCGCTTTGATCGCTACAGTCCTTACTTCGTCAAAGCGAAAGAGTATGGGCTTGACCTTCAGCCAGTCGATTACTACTCGCTGATCTATCCATTCAGTAAAGACTCGCTCGCTAATCTCGCGTACTTCTTTTCCGACCATAATCCCAAAGCGAAGTATGCCGAGACCATGATTACGTGGATTAAGAAAGTGAGGGAGAAATGGACTTACTGGAATAAGCGCTGGCACGACGCGGATAAAGTTGCGCCCCTGCTGTATGTCAAAAAAGGTGTGGGGAAGACGACGGTCTACGATTCGCGCAACGACGAGCCGCGGGAATATGCCGTCGATGAACTGACGGTTCAAGTGCTTGACCTTTTGAACAAGCCCGGGAGAATCGGCGACCTCAATCAGAAATTCGGACACATTCCGGACTTCGATCCGGAGCGCCAACTAGCGGTTCTTAAAGAGCGTGGCTGGATCTTCCAGGAGCACGAACGTTACCTGAGTCTCGTACTGCCCAGCGAACCGGCAGCCATAACTGCACATTGATGCATCGAGAATTTTTAACCCTGACAGGAGTATGAACATGAGCAACATTGGTGACCAACTGGTTGGAGTATGGAGTGTGGTATCGCTCGCGGATTCGCTGCCGGACGGTGGTGTCTTTTACCAGTTTGGAGAGAAGCCGACAGGTGGCATCGTCTACACGTCCGACGGCTTTATGTCTTTGCAACTCGCGAGAGATCCGCGGCCGACTTTTGCGGAAGGCTATCCGAAGGCCACGCCGGAGGAGATAAAGAGCGCTCTCGAAGCGTACGTCGCCATGTATGGGAGATACAGCCTGAATGAGGAGGAGTGTGTGGTCACTCATCATATTCTCGGCTGCAACTGGCCTGACATGATCGGCACGAATCAGGTGCGACCGTTTGAACTATCAGGCGATAAATTGACGCTCAAGCCGGCGCCATTCGAGCTGAACGGCGTGATGCACACGCGCCGTCTGGTGCTTGAGCGAGTGCGGCCGCCGCAGTAGCGCCGCTGATCGAACAATGAGATTTCTTAACAGGAAAACGGAGGGTAGAAAATGCATAACTTTAAGGGCAAAGTCGCATTAGTCACTGGCGGCAGTTCAGGCATCGGGCGTGCGGCGGCACTGGCATTTGCAAAAGCCGGCGCCAAGGTTGTCGTTGCAAATCGTCGCGTTGAGGCGGGTGAAGAAACCGTCTCGATGATTCGCCAGATCGACGGCGACGCGACGTTCGTCAAAACAGATGTGTCAAAGGCGAGCGAGGTCGAAGCACTCGTCAAAGCCGCCGTACAGACTTACGGGCGGTTGGATTGCGCACTCAACAATGCCGCAACGGATGAGGGTTTCGGACCGCGCCTGGCTGATCTCTCGGAGCAGGATTTCGATTACCAGATCGGCGTTAATTTAAAAGGAGTTTGGTTGTGTATGAAGTATGAGCTCCTGCAGATGGTCAAACAGGGCGGTGGAGCGATCGTCAATATGTCGTCGCTCAACGGTCTGGGAGGTTCGGCCAACGCATGTCTCTACTCGACGGCGAAGCATGGAGTGCTCGGACTCACCAAGTCTGCCGCACTGGAATACGCTCCGAACATCCGCGTTAATGCCATCTGCGCGGGCGCATTCGATACGCCGATGCTCGACCGGGTCTTTGAAAGGGCAGCGCCGGGTAATGCGAAACAGGTCGAAGCCTTCTACACGTCGCTGGTTGCATTGCGGCGAATCGGTAAGCCGGAGGAAGTGGCAGAGGCCGTTTTGTGGATGTGTTCGGACGCTTCGTCATACGTGACGGGCGCGTCGATGATTGTCGATGGCGGCTTATCGGCAAGGTTGATTTAAATTCTAAAAATAGTTCTAGATTCCTCCATCGATCTCTGCTATCCTCACCCCCGTTTTTACTGACCACCAGTTTTGGACTTCCGTCCAAGTAGGACGGAAGTCTATCAGTGCATACCTTAGAGTTCATCCACTAAAGCTTAGATCATCCGCAGATTGCGCAGATTTGTCTGTGAATCTGTGGATGGCTTTGTTCCTGCAGGAGATCGCGTGAAGACCACACTGGGCGTCGTCGGCGGGCTTGGGCCTTTGGCCTCCGCGGAATTCCTTAACACCATTTACGAGTGCAGTCTCGACGGAGTCGAGCAGGAATCACCTCTGGTTGTGATGTCCTCCGATCCTTCTTTCCCGGATCGCACGGAGGCTTTTTTGAGAGGTGAATGTGATGAGTTGCTGCACCGCCTCGTACGCGTCCTGCGGCAGTTGAACGAGATGGGCGCCTCAAAGACTGTCATCTGCTGCGTCACGATTCATTACCTGTTGCCACTGTTGCCGCCTGATCTTCGTGCGCAGGTTGTGTCGCTTCTGGATGTGATCATGGACCAGGTTGCGCATAGCAGGAAACGGCATCTGTTGATTTGCAGCAAGGGGGCGCGACGGCTCGGACTGTTTCAGAATCATGTTCGCTGGAATTTCGTTAAGGATCGGATCGTGCTGCCGGACGATGAAGATCAGGAGGAAATTCACTACGAGATTATTTACCGTATTAAACGGAAGCCGGACGTGCGACAGTTCATCCCGCGTTTGGAATCGCTGCTGGTGAAGTACGAGGCCGACGCGTTCATAGCCGGTTGCACTGAGATACACCTCCTTGCCAAATATTTCCTTAGGTCCAATCACAGCTACGGGTGCATTGACCCACTCGTCGTCATCGCACAAGAATTAGCAGCGGAATACGCATCCCGCCGCCCGCTTTATCCGCCCGTTGCCAACGTCCCCGGAGGCTCAATCGCAGCCTGAAGGTCAGTCGTGTTGAAAATCAAGCGCCGTTCATGGAGTTGACTCATTCCCTGCGGCTTCGCCGCCGGATGTGAGGCGCGATCTTGAATCAAGCCCGATCAGTGAGTTTGACTCATCCCCTCCGGCTTCGCCGCCGGATGTGAGGCGAGGCTCTGCCTCGCCGTCATTTTTGAAGAATTGGTTGGGCTAAGCCCCTGGTACGGGCTCTGCCCTAATGTTTATGGGCCAAGCCGAACCAGGGCCTAGCCCAAACCCTTAATAAAATCTTAGCGGCGAGGCAGAGCCTCGCCTCACATCCGGCGGCGAAGCCGTTGGGAATCAGTCAAGTTCAATGATCGGCTTGATTCAAGACCTCGCCTCACATCCGGCGGCGAAGCCGGAGGGAAGGAGTCAAGTTCAATGATCGGCTTAATTCAAGATCGCGCCTCACATCCGGCGGCGAAGCCGGAGGGAAGGAGTCAAGTTCAATGATCGGCTTGATTCAAGAACGCGCCTCACATCCGGCGGCGAAGCCGTAACGGCATCAATGACTGTCACGAAAAATTACCTGGCCTGACTCCGGAAATATCAAAGCTCGAGAAATAATATGAGCCTCTCTAAGCGCACTGCCAATCTCTCCCCTGAACAGATCTCACTCCTTGTTGAGCGATTCAAGAATAAGAGTGACGCTGTTTCGCGCGGGCCGTCCATTCCGCGCCGGCCGGAGATGACTCATGTGCCGCTCTCTTTTTCGCAACAACGGCTCTGGTTTATTGACCAACTCGATCCCAACAGTTCCGCATACGTGATGCCGCTCGCGTATCGCTCCAAGGGCTACCTCGATGTTGTCGTCCTGGAGCGCACAGTCAGCGAGATCATCAGGCGACATGAGGTCCTTCGTACTACCTTCAAGGTGGTCCAGGGACAGCCCGTGCAGGTAATCAATCCCCCACAACCACAAACGATCCCGATTATCGACCTCAGCGAGCTGAGCGAAGACTCGCGCGAGGCTGAGGCCCGATTTCTCGCGAGCCAGGAAGCGCTGCGGCCTTTCAATTTGCAAGAGGACATGATGTTCAGGGTTGTGGTCGTCAGGCTCAGCACTGAACAACACGTACTCCTTTTGTCGCTGCATCACATCGCCTGCGACGGCTGGTCGTTCAACATCCTGCTGCGCGACTTTGGAACGCTCTATCGCAGCTTCATCGCAGGCCAACCATCGCCACTTCCCGACCTGCCCATCCAATACGCCGACTTCGCTCACTGGCAACGCCATTGGCTCGACGGTCACGTCCTCTCGCGTCAACTCGCCTACTGGAAAGAACAACTATCCGGCGGTGCACCGCTCGACCTGCCAACCGATCGACCGCGAACACCTACAGTCGGCTGTCGCGGAGCAGTGGAGACACTTCGCCTCGAACGCAGTCTGGTGGACAGCTTGAAAGAGTTGAGCCAGCGTCAGGGTGTCACGATGTTCATGTTGATGCTGGCAGCGTTCAAAGTGCTGCTGATGCGGTACACCGGACAGCAGGACATCAGTGTCGGGACGCCGATCGCGGGACGCAACTGGATGGAGATCGAAGGTTTGATCGGGTTCTTCGTCAACACCCTGGTGATGCGGACGGACGTGCGCGGGGAACAGAGTTTCGAGGAGTTAGTGCAGCGGGTACGCGAGGTCGCGCTCGATGGTTACGCGCATCAGGACGTGCCGTTCGAGAAGTTAGTGGAGGAGATACAACCGGAGCGAGACGCCAGCCGCCCACCGCTGTTTCAGGTGATATTCGCACTCAGTGGCGAAAACGATCAACGGCCGGCAAAGAGCAGCAGCAGTCAGGGTCAGGGGATGGGTCTCACTGTTTTCGACTACGACTACACGACGACCAGATACGACCTTGAACTCTACATCAACGAGACCGGAGATAACTGCCTCGCGAGATTTGTCTACAACACAAACCTCTTCGACAGAACGACCGTTGCGCGCATGCTCTCCAACTTTCGGAATCTGCTGGCAGGCATAGTCAGAAATCCGAAGCAAGCGATCTCAGCATTGCCACTCTGGGGCGACGACGAGCGCCAGCTCATTCTCCACGATTGGAACAATACTGTTCGCCCGTTCCCATCCCACCTCTGCATTCATCAACTCTTCGAAGCGCAGGTCGAAGCTGCTCCCGAAGCTACCGCCCTGATCTTTGAAGACACCAAACTCTCTTACGGTGAGCTGAACGAGCGCGCCAGCCTGCTCGCGCATCGCCTGCGCCGGCTTGGGGTGGGCGCGGAACAGCGTGTAGCGATCCTGATGGAGCGACAGCCGCAGCTCATTGTCTCGCTACTGGCCATACTCAAAGCCGGCGGCGCATATCTGCCAATTGATCCCGAGTATCCGCAGGAGCGGATCGCCTTCATGCTCGCAGATGCGGACGTTCGAGTCGCGCTCACACAGCAGCACCTGGCCGCGACAGTAACACGCGCCGGCGTCGAGGTGGTTTGTGTTGACACGGATTGGCCGTCAATCGAAACGGAAAGCCCGTCGAATCTCAACAGCACTGCGAGCGCTGACAATCTGGCTTACGTCATCTACACATCAGGCTCGACGGGACAGCCGAAAGGCGTCGAGGTTACGCACAAGAACGTGGCCCGTCTGCTGTTCGGCGTTGAATATGCGCGCTTCGAGGGTCGCCCGCGGATTCTGCAAATGGCGTCGATCTCGTTCGATGCTTCAACCTTTGAGGTATGGGGGGCACTGCTGCACGGCGGCTGTTGTGTGCTGTACCCGGAGCGGGTGCCGAGCTTTGTCGGGATCGCCGGCAGTGTGGGCCGGTACGGGATAGACCTGATGTGGCTGACTGCGTCGCTCTTCAATGCGGTGGTGGATGATGCACCGCAGTCATTAACTGGAGTGCAGCAGTTGCTCGTAGGCGGCGAAGCGTTGTCGGTGGCGCACGTCAAGCGCGCGCAGGAACAACTCGGCGGTGTAGCACTGACGAACGGCTATGGACCAACCGAGAGTACGACGTTTACGTGTTGTCACCGGATCGAAGCGGTGCGCGGAGATGAGAGAGGGATCGCTATCGGGCGGCCGATCGGGAATACACAGGTCTATATCCTGGACCAGTGGATGGAAACAGTGGGCGTGGGTGTCTGTGGCGAGTTGTACATCGGCGGCGACGGATTGGCGCGTGGGTATTTGGGTCGACCGGAGTTAACGGCTGAAAGATTTGTGCCGCATCCGTATGGCGGACAAGCCGGAGCGAGGTTGTACCGGACGGGAGACGTGTGCCGGTACCGCGAGGATGGAGCGATCGAGTACGTGGGACGGATTGATGGGCAGGTGAAGGTGCGCGGCTATCGAATCGAGCTGGGCGAGATCGAAGCGGCGATGAGCGCACTCGACGGAGTGAAGGAAGTCGTGGTGATGGCCCGCGAGGACGAGCCCGGGGAGAAGCGGTTGGTGGCCTACGTGGTGAGTGAGCAGGCGCAGAGCGTTGCGGAGATGCAGAAGCAGTTACAGGAGAGATTGCCGGAGTACATGATCCCGGCCGCGGTAGTGAAGATGGAAGCGTTGCCGTTGACGGCGAACGGGAAAGTGGATCGACGGAGGTTGCCGGCGCCGGAGGCAGAGCGATTGGAGAGAGCTGAGCACGTCGCGCCGCGTACGGAAGTGGAGCGAGTGATCGGGAAGATCTGGGAAGACGTGTTGGGAGTAGAGAAGGTAGGAATCAGCGAGAACTTCTTCGACCTTGGCGGACATTCACTGCTGATGGTCCAGGTTCATAGCCGTTTGCAGGAAGCGTACGGTGAAGCGTTGCGCATGACTGAGTTGTTCAAGTATCCGACGGTGAGCGCGCTGGCCGAACATCTCAGCAGCAAAAAAATCGAGGAGCAGCCGGAGCCGCAGGTGATTGATGTATCGGAACAGTTAAGCGAGGGCAAGAACCGCATGCGGCAGCGTCTGCAGCAGAGACAACGCGCTTCCGCTTTCAGGAGTGCAGATGAGTAAAACAGAGACATTCAGCCAAACGAATGGTTTGGAGATTGCCGTCATCGGTATGTCCGGGCGTTTTCCGGGCAGTCAGACGGTGGAGCAGTTCTGGCAAAACGTCCGCGGTGGCGTCGAGAGCATCACGTTTTTCAGCGACGATGAGCTGGAAGCTTCAGGGCATGATCCGGCGGAATTGCGCAATCCAAATTACGTTAAAGCGAGAGGCGTGCTCGACGATATCGAGCTGTTTGACGCCTCGTTTTTCGGCTTCAGTCCGCGGGAGGCTGAGATCACCGACCCGCAGCAACGATTCATGCTCGAATGCGCGTGGGAGGCGTTGGAGAACAGCGGCTATTCTCCGGCGGCTTTCAAGGGACGCATCGGCGTCTATGCCGGTGTCAGCATCAGCACTTACCTGCTGACGGAACTTCTGTACAACAACGAGCTTCGTAAATCCACCAGCGCACTCCAACTCCTCTTCGGCAACGATAAAGACCATCTCGCCACTCGCATTTCTTACAAACTGAATCTCAAAGGGCCGAGCGTCACGGTTCAAACCGCCTGCTCGACCTCGCTGGTTGCGGTCCATTTCGCTTGCCAGAGTTTACTCAGCGGCGAATGCGACATCGCGCTCGCGGGCGGAGCGTCGATCAGTGTGCCGCACAGGGCCGGTTACTACTTTCAGGAAGGCGGCATCCTTTCACCCGACGGCCATTGCCGCACCTTCGATGAACGCGGGCAGGGAACTGTGAGCGGCAGCGGCGTGGGTGTCGTTGCGTTGAAGCGACTGTCGGATGCGATCGCGGATGGTGACTGCATCCGTGCCGTGATTAAGGGTTCGGCCATCAACAACGATGGTGCTGTGAAAGTCGGCTACACCGCACCGAGCGAGACGGGACAGGCCGAGGCGATCCGCGCGGCTCAATTCATGGCCGAAGTGGAGCCGGAGACGATTTCTTATATCGAAGCTCACGGTACGGCCACGACTCTCGGCGATCCGATTGAGATCAAAGCGTTGACACACGCCTTCCGCGCCGGTACCGATAAGAAGAACTTCTGCGCCATTGGATCCCTCAAGACCAACATCGGACATCTTGACGCCGCTGCGGGCGTCGCCGGCCTGATCAAAACCACGCTCGCGCTCGAACACAAAGAGATTCCACCGAGCCTGCATTTTGAAAAGCCAAATCCCAAATTGGATCTTGCCGAGAGCCCCTTCTTCGTGAATGCGAAGCTGACGCCGTGGAAAAACGGAAATGGCCCGCGTCGCGCGGGCGTGAGTTCTTTCGGCATTGGCGGAACTAACGCTCACGTCATTGTCGAAGAAGCCCCGGCGCAGGAGCCTGCGGGGAAAGGTCGTGATTGGCAACTACTCGTTCTGTCTGCAAAGACCGAGACTGCGCTCGAGACCGCGACGTCGCGACTGGTCGAGTATCTGAAACAGAATCCCCAAATCAACTTCCCTGATGTTGCGTACACGCTTCAGGCGGGCCGGAGCAATTTCAATCACCGGCGAATGCTGGTATGTCGCGATGCAGAAGATGCCATCAGCGCACTCGAACTGACGGATGCGCGACGCTCGGTTGATTCCGTTCAGGAAGTCCGTCATCGTCAGGTCGTCTTTATGTTTCCCGGACAGGGCACGCAGTACGTCAACATGGCAGCGGAGCTGTACAGTCGCGAACCTGTTTTCCGCAAGCACGTCGATGCATGCTGCGAGCTGCTCGAACCACACGTCAAAGTGGACCTTCGTGAACTGCTGTTTCCGCACGCCGAACGCGCCGCTGATGCCACACGCGAGCTCGAGCAGACATGCTTCACGCAGCCCGCTGTGTTCGTCGTCGAATATGCACTCGCGCAAATGTGGATGGCGTGGGGTGTGCGGCCGCAGGCATTTATCGGCCACAGCATCGGTGAATACGTCGCGGCATGTTTGTCGGGAGTGTTTACGCTTGAAGATGCACTGAAGCTGGTTGCCGCGCGCGGTCGAATGATTCAAAACCTTCCGGGCGGCGCGATGCTGGCGGTGCCGCTGGGTGAACGCGAAGTGTTGCCGTTGCTTAACGACCAACTCTCGCTCGCCGCAGTCAACAGTACATCCTCGTGCGTGATCTCCGGTTCTGTGGAAGCAATCGAAGAACTAGAGCAGCGGTTGAACGAGTCGGGACAGAACAGCCGTCGCCTTCACACGTCGCATGCGTTTCACTCGGCGATGATGGACTCGATCATCGAGAGCTTCACCGCGCAAGTGAGTGCCGTCAAACTAAACGCGCCGAAGATTCCCTACTTATCGAACGTCACCGGCGACTGGATTACAGCGCAAGAAGCGACGACGCCAGGTTACTGGGCCAGGCACTTGCGACAGACTGTTCGCTTCGCCGATGGTTTGAGCAAATTGTTGAAAGACCCCGCCAATGTCCTGCTCGAAACCGGGCCGGGAACAACCTTGACGACGCTTGCCAGGAGTCACTCCGAACGGACTGAAACTCTCGTAACAATCGCCTCACTGCCGCACCCGCGCGCGGGCGAACCGGATCTCGAGTTCGTGACGAAGTCGCTGGGCCAACTGTGGCTGGCAGGAGTCGAGATTGATTGGGCGGCTTATCACTCTGAAGAGCAACGCCGTCGCATCCCGTTGCCGACGTACCCATTCGAACGCCAGCGTTACTGGATCAGCGGTCGCAAGCAGGCGAAGGCGGCACAGGCTTCGGCAGACAAGGGGCCTGACGATTGGTTCTACGTTCCGCTCTGGAAAGAAGCAGCCGCGCCCGTGGAAACAAAGGCAGCAGCGACCTGGTTAGCGTTCATTGACGAAGACCAGTTCTGCCTGCAACTCGTCGAGCGCTTGGAGAAGCAAGGCGGCACTGTTGTAAACGTGCAGACGGGTGAACACTTCTCCAGGCTCGGAGATCGTTCGTACGCGATCAATCCCGCTCACCAGAACGACTACGATGCTTTGTTTGACGAATTGTCCGCCACACCTCCCGCGAAGATCCTGCACCTGTGGAACGTGACCCGCCCCACACCGCTGCCGCAGCAGGAGCTTTCCGATGCCAGCCGTGGCTTGACGAGTCTTCTTTACATCGCGCAGGCGTTACAGAAGCGCGGAAACGGCAGCGAGATCGCGATCGACGTTATCTCGAACAACGCGCAGCGGGTTACTGAAGACGAGCAGCCGGACACTTTGAAGGCGGCGTTAGTTGGAACCTGCCAGGCAATCTCCGAGGAGTTTCCGCACCTGTCATGCCGTTCTATCGACATAGACGCGCCGGGGCCGGAGTTGATCGAGCAGTTGCTGTCAGAGATTGCGAGCGACGCGACTGATGTTTCAGTCGCTTATCGCGCCGGCGCCAGATGGGTGCGTAGCTTCAAGCCCGTGTCCCTGAAACTCAAGCCAACCACACCGGCGCGGCTTCGTACCGGTGGAACATATGTTGTGACCTGCGGCGAAGACGGCGTTGGTTATGACGTTGCCGAGTATCTCGCGCGCGAAGCGCGTGCACGGACCGTGCTGGTCGAAGACTTAGGAACTCGGACCACGGTGCGCGAACGCAAACCACACACAAACGGCAACGGGTACGGCAACGGCAATGGCCACGGTAACGGTAACGGCCATGCGCGCGCGAACGGCAACGGCCACGCACACGCGAATGGTAACGGGCATGCGAACGGCAACGGGCACGCCGAAGTCGATCACATCAATCAACTGGAAATCAGAGTCGAGCGCCAGCTTGGATTCCAGGACACGGCTCAGTTCGAGGCATTCAAGCCAAAGGCAGACCGCCTGTGCGCCGGCTATATTCTCGACTACTTCGAGAGAAACGGCATCGAGATTCAAAAAGGCAGGACCTACGAGCGCAAGGAAATCAAAAAGCGTCTGAACCTGCTGCCCAAGTTCGACAGGTTCGCCGACTTCATGCTGAACATCCTGGCCGAAGACCAGTTTATTAACGCGAATAACGGAACCATAGAATTTCTGCGGCACGATGAAGCGGCTAACAACCTTAAGCAGTTGAAGCCCCTCCTCGACGAGTCGCACCCGGAATTCGAAGGCGTGTTATATCTGCTGGACCATTCCGTCAAGCACTACAATGAGGGCCTCACCGGGAAAGTCGAAGCCATCAGCATCCTGTATCCGGGCAACGATCCAAACTTTGTAAAAGATCATTTCAGTAACAGTCTGGATTACACCAATTCGCACGCTTGCATCACGCTCGCTTCGGAAATGATTCTGCAAGCGCTCGAGACCACGCGTGACAGGAACCTCAGAATTCTGGAGATCGGCGGCGGCCAGGGCTCTTTCACCAGGGTAATCGCGCCCAAACTTATCGGGCGCAACGTTGAGTATCACTTCACTGACGTCGGAGCGTTCTTCGCTCTCAGGGCCGAACGTGAAGCGGCGCAGCATGGCCTGGACTTCATGAGTTTCGGTACTTTCGACATCTCGCAGGACGCTGTCGCACAGGGTCTGGAAGCGGGTTATTACGATGTGATTGTCGGCGCCAACGTAGTTCATGCCACCAGCGACATCAAAGCCACGCTGCAGAATCTGAAGCAGTTGTTAACGCCGCAGGGCAACCTGATGCTCGTCGAAGTCCTGGAACTGCAGCGCTGGGATGCAATGATCTGGGCCTACGCTGAAGGCTTATGGAACTGGCAAGATCGCGACCTGCGAACCCTCACGCCTTTGTTGACGTTGCCGGAGTGGAAAGGGGTTTTGGAGAGCAGCGGTTTCGAAAACGTCTATCTCTACCCGCGTGACGCCGGCAAACGACCGGGCAGTACCCACGGGTTGATCGTCGCGGGCGGAGCGGCCGGCTTTGAAGACATGTCGCTGGGAGCGCGAGATAAGAAGAGGGCGCGTGCGTTCAGCGAGATTCAAAAGCTTGGCGGCGAAGTCATGCACGTCAACGTGGACATCTCCGATCGCGCAGCGGTAGAGGAAGCGCTCAAAAAAGCGTCCGCGCGGTTTGGAGAGTTTGACGGAGTGATTCACACGTCCGTGCTGCGTGGTCCAGGCGACATCAGCAACGGCGAATCTGTGGTCCGTGAACTGGGCTCTTCAATATCCGGTGCGCAGACGTTGCACGAATTGACTGATGGGCCGGAGCGGGATTTCTTCCTGCTCTTTTCTCCACCGGACACAGCCGGCGGAAAGTTCCGGCACATCGGAAGGGCCGCGGCCCGCTCGTCGTTCAACTCTTTTGCCGAAGCTCGTTTCGCAGCCGGTGATTATCGAACCGTTTCCATCAACTGGGATACGGATCGTAACGATGAAAACGCCCTAACACGCGACGAGAGATTTGGGTCTTTGGAGCGCATTTTGTCGGCTCGCATGTCTCCGCAGGTCGTGGTCTCAAAACGCAACCCCGCTGCTCCTCGTCCCAAAGTTCAAGCTCCGGTAAGAGAAGAGAAGCAGGCGGTCGAGCGTCCGAAGCGTGTGCTGAAAGCCCTCAGCTCCGGACTGTCGAACAAGTACCTGGCGCCGCGAAACTCGAGCGAGCGCATTGTCGCGCAGATGTGGGAGGAACAGCTCGGCGTCGAGCGCGTAGGCGTGAATGACAACTTTTTCCTGCTTGGCGGCGACTCGTTGCTCGCGCTTCAGCTCGTTTCGCAAATGCGTCAGCGATTCAATATAGAACTGGCGCACAAGGCTTTTCTGGAAGCTCCGACTGTCGCCGAGGTGGTCACTTTAATCGGCAAGGATCTGACTGAAGCGGACGGGGCTCAGAATGGTCGCAGGCATTTCTCTGCGATTGTCGAACTGCAACGCGGCGACGAGACGAATCCCCTCGTCCTCATTCCTCCGAGTGGTGGAAATTTATATATCTTTCAGAACTTCGTGCGCGAGTTGGGTGAGCGACAGGCTGTTATCGGAATGCTGCCGAAGGGGTTGGACAAAGACGAGCAACCGTTTACAGACGTAAAAGAAGTAGCTGGCTATTACCTGGAAGCATTGCGCGAGATACAGCCTGCTGGTCCATATCTGCTCGGCGGTTCATCCTTCGGCGGCGTGGTGGCTTTCGAGATGGCTCGCCAGCTTGAAGCACAGGATCAAAGCGTCGCGCTGCTCGCCTTCTTTGATAGCCCTTCGCCGGATCAGATCAAGGGCAAGTTCGACGACGAAAACGCCTTTCTCAGCTCGCTCATCCATGACCTCGTACCCGACGCGATCAGTAGTTTTAATCAACTCGATCCTCCGGCGCGAATACCTTTCGTGGTTGAGCAAATGAAGCGTGTGCAGAAACTGCCTGCTGATGCATCGCTAACGCTGGCGACGCGGATGTTGCGTGTTTGGCGTTCGGATCTGGAAGCGCTGACACATTATGTGCCCGAAACTTACAACGGACGTGCACTGTTTTTCCGTGCTCGCGAGCGCGACAAGGGCCTGCCGCAATTTCCGGAACGACTTTGGATCGAGCTGGCGAGCGAGGGTCTCGAGGTTCAGGTCGCATCGGGTGGTCACGTCACCATGTTCGAGCCGCCGCACGTCGAATCACTTGCCGCACGTTTCCGGGCGCGCCTTGCAGAACTAGCCCGCTCAACTTAACCGCCAACTAACCACAGATTACACCGGTTAAAACCTCTATGAAATTCAAGTCGTGGAAGCTTTTCGCTTTTCTCGCGCGCAACTCGCGCGGTCTCGTCGTGCTCACTTCCATCTCGGGTGCCGTCGCCGGAGTCAGTGGCGCGGCGCTGATGGCGCACGTCACGATCAAGCTGATGAACCCGAATGCGCCCGCGATACCGCTGGCCTTGCAGTTCGCCGGGCTCGCGCTGCTGTCTGCGATCGCCAGTACGGTCTCCGGATTCTTATCAACCAGGTTATCGCAAAGGACTGCTTACGATTTGCGCATGCACCTGTGCGGCCAGATTCTCGAGACGCCGTTGCGACGGATTGAAGAGGAGGGTGCGGATCGTATCCTGGCCGTGTTGACGCAGGACATTACCAGCATCACTGCGGCCTTCCTGCGGGTTCCCGCCATCTGCACCAATCTGGCGATAGTCGCCGGAGGCGTGGTTTACCTCGCTTGGCTTTCGATGACGATGCTGCTCGCGCTCATCGGTTTTCTGGCTCTCGCCGTCGTCGCTTATGCCCTCGCGGCGAAACGCGCTGCACGCTACATGCGCCTTGCACGAAAAGAATGGGATGCCCTCGTTAAGCACTTTCGCGCCCTGACTCTTGGCGCCAAGGAACTCAAACTCAACCGCCGTCGCAGCGATGCCTTCCTCACAGAATCTCTGCAACCGACTACCAGCGAACTGCGAAAACAAGGCTCGAAAGGCGCAAACATTTACGTCGTCCTCAACAGTTGGACGCAGACGTTGTACTTCGTCATCATCGCGCTGATTCTTTTTGTCGTCCCCGGTTTCATCGGAAACTTTGCCGGACATGTGTTGACGGGTTACGCGCTCACAGTGCTTTACATGGCGGGCCCGATGATGCTGCTGGTGAGTACCATCCCCACTTTAAGCAACGCCACGGTATCGCTCGAGAAGGTTGAAGCGTTAGGCCTGACGCTCGCGCAACCAAAGCGTCTGAGCGATGAAGGCCGCGCGATGCCCGGTAAGCGTATCTCGTGGCACGAGATCGAGTTACGAGGGATCACACACAGCTATTACCGCGAACGCGAAGCATCGTCGTTTACGCTTGGTCCGATCAACACCACCCTCACGCGCGGCGAACTCGTCTTCCTCGTGGGCGGCAACGGCAGTGGCAAGACCACGCTCGCGAAACTGCTCTGCGGTCTCTACATTCCCGAATCCGGCGCGCTGCTGCTCGATGGCAAGCCGGTTACGGATCTCACGCGCGACCAGTATCGGCAACTCTTTTCCGTGGTCTTCTCTGACTTCTACCTGTTCGAGAAACTGCTCGGCCTGGAGGCGAAGAACCTGGACAGCCGTGCAGCGCACTACATCGCGCGCTTGCAGTTGGAACACAAAGTGGAGGTGCGTGATGGTCAACTGTCGACAGTCGATTTGTCGCAGGGACAACGGAAGCGACTGGCGTTATTGACCGCATATCTGGAAGACCGGCACATCTACATCTTCGACGAGTGGGCGGCAGATCAGGATCCGGTGTTTCGAGAGATCTTTTATTACGAGTTGTTGCCGGAGTTGAAAGCACGCGGGAAGACGGTGGTGGTGATCAGTCACGACGATCGGTATTACGGGATGGCGGATCGCATCCTGAAATTGGATTACGGGCAATTGGTGGAGGCTGCGGAGGAGATCGAGGTGTTGGTGGACGCCGTGGCTTAGGAATACAAAACAAGAAAACTAAGAAGGAGAGAAAGATGAGAGAAGAGAAAGAAGACACGACGACTTACAAGGTAGTGGTCAACCACGAAGAGCAGTATTCGATCTGGCCGGCGGATCGAGAGAATGCGCTGGGATGGACCGATGCGGGAAAGACCGGGCCAAAGGAAGAGTGCCTGAGCTATATCAAGGAAGTCTGGACCGACATGCGCCCGCTCAGTCTGAGAAAACAGATGGAAGCAAGCGCCTAAGCTTGCCGCAAAGCCTGGGGCGCAAGCTGCTTTGCACAAAAAGTTATTTGAGCGCGCTTCGCTCCGGCTTCGCCGCCGGATGTGCTTCGGCTTCGCCGCCGGATGTGCTTCGGCTTCGCCGCCCGATGTGCTTCGGCTTCGCCGCCGGATGTGCTTCGGCTTCGCCGCCCGATGTGCTTCGGCTTCGCCGTCCGATGTGCTTCGGCTTCGCCGCCGGATGTGCTTCGGCTTCGCCGTCCGATGTGCTTCGGCTTCGCCGCCGGATGTGAGGCAAGGCTATGCCTTGCCGTTAGCACCCCTCGTAGTAGTGGGCTGTGCCCTCGGTTCGGGCTCTGCCCTAACGACTTATGGGCCAAGGCCGAACCGGGGGCTTAGCCCCGAACATTATTTTAAAAACCTGACGGCAAGGCATAGCCTTGCCTCACATCGGGCGGCGAAGCCGAAGCACATCGGGCGGCGAAGCCGAAGCACATCGGGCGGCGAAGCCGAAGCACATCGGGCGGCGAAGCCGAAGCACATCGGCCGGCGAAGCCGAAGCACATCGGCCGGCGAAGCCGAAGCACATCGGGCGGCGAAGCCGAAGCGAAGCGCGCCAAAATGACTTTTTCTGCAAAGCCCCTTAAAGCCTTAAAAAGTCTGACTCGCACTTGGATCGGGTGAGTACAGGGAGCGGTAGCAAGCTGGTCAACGATCAGCATTTGACTCCATTGTTCGACCGGGTCGCTACCGCTCCCTGTACTGACCCGATCCAAGAATGATTCCGACTTGAAGCCTACTCGCCTGTCAAAATTGCTAGTACGCAATTCAACTGGTAAACCGTACCGTAAGCCTACCCCCACATGATGGAGTCAATCATGTTCCAACTTCCCAAGAGCCTTCTTCCTTTATCTCTGTCGCTGGTTGTCATCACCCTTGGAGCTTGCAAAACCGCAACTCAACAACCGGCACAAACCAGCACGCCGGCCGCGAGTCCCGCGGACAGTCCGCGAACTGACGCAACTGAGAATATCGATCCCTCGCTCCTCGATCGCCTGAAGAAGGAACACTGGAACGGCGACATCGATGGCATGTTGGAGCGGCGATACATCCGCGCGCTCGTCCTTTATAACAAGACGAATTTCTTCTACGACGGTCCCCAGCCGCGGGGCATCACGTATGAAGCGCTCAAAGAGTTTGAGAAGTTCCTGAACGGTAAACTGAACACCGGCAACAAGCCCGTACACCTGATATTCATTCCGGTTTCTCCCGAAGAAGGCATTAAGAGAATGCGTGACGGCAGAGGCGATATCGCAGCGTCAAACATTCCGATCACGGCGCAGTTACAAGACGCCGTCGATTTTTCCGATCCGGTTCGCGAACATGCCAAAGAGGTAGTCGTAACCGGACCGTCGGCTCCGCCAATCACAAGCCTCGAAGATCTGTCTGGAAAGGAAGTGTTCATCAGGAAGCTCAGCCGCTACTGGCCCAACATTGAACGACTGAACGAGCGTTTCCGATCGGAAGGGCGCGCGCCCGTAATCATCAAGGAGGCCGATCAAAATCTTCAGGACGAAGACATTCTCGATATGGTGAACGCCGGACTTGCCGGTGTGACGATCATGGACGACCTGATTGCCGGGTTTTGGGCAAAGGTTTACGACGGCATCACCGTGCACAACGATTTGTCGTTAGCAAACGAAGATAAGATCGGCTGGGCGGTACAGAAAAGCACGCCGAAGTTTTTGAGCCTGATCAACGAATTCGTAAAAGACCACAAAGTCGGCACGTCATTCGGCAACGTGATGCTGCAAAGGTATTTGAAAGATACGAAGTGGGCGAAGAACAGCGTCGCACCCCGCGAGATAGAAAAGTTCAGGACCGCTATTGCGTTCTTCAAGAAGTACGCCGGCCAGTACAAATTTGAGTCGCTCATGATTGCCGCCCAGGCGTATCAGGAGTCAACCATCGATCAAACGAAAATCAGTCCCGCCGGCGCCGTCGGCGTCATGCAGATCAAACCGAGTACGGCGGCTGATAACGCGGTAAACATTCAAGGTGTTGACAAGGACATGGAGAAGAACATCAACGCCGGCGTGAAGTACCTGAACTTCATCATGGAGAACTATTTCAAGGACGCGAAGATGAATCGCATTAATAGAGGACTGTTCGCGTTCGCTTCCTACAATGCCGGTCCTAATCGCATCGCAAAGCTTCGCAAACAGGCCGAGGCTGAGGGTTTGGACCCGAACGTCTGGTTCAACAATGTCGAGCTGGTGGCGGCGAAGGAAATCGGCGCCGAGACGGTCACTTACGTCAGTAACATTTACAAGTACTACATCGCATATCAGATGGTTGCAGAAAGCGCCCAGAAGAAACCAGCCGCAGATAGACGCGGCTAAACGCAATCAGATCTGCGGCATTCCGCGTTAATCTGCGGCTTATGACATCAACCCCAGTCGCAGCGAGTACCTGATAAGTTCTGCGGTGCTGTCAACACCGAGAGCCTGCATCATTTCGTACTTGTGCGATTCCGCGGTGCGGGTGGAGATGTTGAGCTGCGAGGCTATCTCCTTCATCGTCAAACCGCGACCGATTAGTTCGAGCACCTCACGCTGCCTGGGCGTAATCGTAGTCTTTTGTGTTTGGATTGGCAGCGGTTCGTCCGGCAAATCGGTTATCAGCGGCGAGACGTAATTGTTTCCGTGAGCCACTTCCCTGATCGCGTTCGCCAGTTCTTCGCCGGCAGCTTGTTTCAGGATGTAACCAGATGCGCCACAACGAAACGCCTCAGCCAGCAGCGTGGCATCGTCGTGCATTGTTAAGAAGATTACCTTGGTGGCAATGCCGCCCGCTCTAATCCGACGCACGGCATCGAAGCCATTGAGAACAGGCATTGAGATGTCTACGAGAATGACATCCGGCCGCAAACGCAAAGTCGCTTCGACGAGCTCTTCACCATTTCCTGCCGTCCCCAGCAAGTCAAACTCGTCGCCCAACAGACTCTCCAGCCCTTGAGCAAACATGACGTGATCGTCGGCGATAAGCAATCGTGTGCGTTTCATCTTTACACCGTTAGCGGCACTCGTGCGACAAGCGTGGTGCCGCGCTCCGGAGTTGAGTAGAGGTCGCATTCTCCCCGCAGCAACCGTAATCGCTCTTCAATACTTATTAATCCTAATCCCCCGCCCTGTTTGAATGTTTCAACGTCAAAGCCTTTTCCTGAATCAGACACCTTCAATTCCAAAACATCACCCACTCTCTTCAGCGAGACCACGGCCGTTCCGGCGCCTGAATGTCGCGCAACATTTCGCAATGCCTCAAGCGCAACTCGATAAAGACAGATGGAAGTTTGGAAAGGGATGCGCTCCTCGCCGATTTCGGCAGTGAACTGCACTTTGATCTGTTCCTCGTCGCCGAAGTTCGCAATGTACGAGTCGAGCGCAGGCACCAGACCCAGATGTTCTAAAACTGCGGGATGTAACTGATGCGACAATCTGCGCACTTCGTCAGTCAGACCGTTTGCGGTTTTTCGCAGGCGATCCAGTTCGGCGACCAGTTCCCCATCCTGCAGCGGAACCTTTCTCTTGAGTTGGCTGATACCCAGTGAAAGGGTCGCTATCTTTTGATTCAGATCATCGTGCAGTTCGCGTGAGATACGGCGACGTTCAGCTTCCTGAACATCAATCAGTCTTCCCAGCAGTTTGCGGACGTGGTGATGGCTCTGCCGGAGTTTTTCCTGACTGTCACTCAGTGCCCTCGAAGCTCGTTGCTCCGAATCGAGTGCCAACTCCAGTCGCTCCTCCTCCGCAAGCAAGAGTTCCTGTGCGCTCTCACGCTCTTTTATGAGGGCGGCAAGAAGCATGAGCGGTATCGAGGCAAGAATCAGATAGAGTTGTACTGAAAGGGCATTCATCTCCGGAGATTGGGTTACAAACGGACCGTTGCCGTGTATTGCTCCCCAGATTTCAAAGATGCTGACAACCATAAGGGCGGCACTCGATCCTCGCGGACCAAAACGTATCGCCGCCCACAGCAAAAAAGGTAACGGCAGGTAGAGGAGTGCGGGTCGCATGTTTCCTCCCGCCATCCGTGAGCTGAAACTCACATAACCCACAATCGCGAAGCCAATCAAAAGCAAACCCGCTTCGAGATAACGTCGCCAGGAGATGGTTTCTAAAGCGCGCCATTCAACGTGCCGCCAGATCACAATCAAAGGAACCAACGTCAGCGTAGCAAGGACATTCGAGAAGAAACGCATGCGAAAGACCGCCCAGTAAGAACTGTTGCCATACTGGTTGAGCATTACGAATGCAGAATCGAGGAACGACGATAGGAATGAGCCGAGTAATCCCGCCAGGATAAACATCCATACGTGATGCGTATTATCGAAACGCAACTCGGATTGTGTCAGGTATCGCAGGATGGATGCGCCGATGAGTGCTTCGCTGCAGTTGCTGACAAACCAACACAGGTTCATTGCTGTTGGTATGTCGGCATTGATTTGTACCAACAGGTGGGCTGGAAATGCGGCCAGTAAGTAAAACCACCACAGGCGACGTGGTGACAGTACCAGCATCGCGAAGAGAATCGAGTTGGGAGGCCAAAGCGTCGAGACGGGATGGGGCTTGAAAGTTAACGCAAAACCAAGCTTCGCGGCGAAGTAGTACGCAGCGCCAACCAACAGCGCAGAGAGTGCATAACGAAGCACACGCCTGCTCACCAGGTGGCTGTGACTTAGATCAGTTGCTCTCACGACGAGTTCGGACATCGTCGTGCCTCCATTATGGGGTGTCGTTGTAGAGGTTTATTGCCGTTCCGCCCGGCGAGTATACCAATAATAAGCCACGGATAGACACGGATTTCATACACGGATTCTTGCTTAAATCCGTGTATGAAAAAAATCCGTGTTCATCTGTGGCTATGGCGTTACCGTTTGTGCAAACGCGGGCTCTCTCTCGTTGCGTTCTTCGCCGAGGAAACGGTACGCAACGCCGGCGAGTGCGGCGCCGATGATGGGCGCCAGCCAGAACAGCCATAACTGCTTGAGCGCCCAACCTCCCACAAAAATAGCCGGGCCGGTGCTGCGCGCCGGATTTACCGATGTGTTGGTAACCGGAATCGTAACGAGGTGAATCAACGTCAGCGCCAATCCGATCGCTACGCCCGCCAACTGCTGAGGAGCGTGTTTGTTAGTTGCTCCCAGAATTACTATAAGAAACAGGAAGGTCGTAACCAGTTCGGCAACGAGTGCTGCTCCTAACGAGTAACCTCCCGGTGAATATTGCTCATAGCCATTGGCGGCGAAACCTGAACTCGCAGTAAATCCAACCTTGCCAGTGGCAATGACGTAAAGAACTCCCGCACCGACAATGGCTCCAACAACCTGTGCCAACACGTAAGGAATAACGTCTCTCGCCAGGAACCGTCGTGCGGTACACAGACCAACCGTAACCGCGGGGTTGAAGTGCCCTCCGGAAACATGTCCCACCGCGTAAGCCATCGTCAGCACTGAAAGACCAAAAGCGAACGAGACGCCAAGCAGTCCGATGCCAACCTGTGGGAAGGCCGCCGCTAATACAGCACTGCCACAACCTCCAAAAACCAACCAGAACGTGCCGAGGAATTCCGCAGTCATTCTTTGTGAAAGTGAGTACTCCATTGCCTTTGTTCCTCCTGCGGTGATTAGTTGGGATGGGCCGATGCTTCCCTTCAGTCGCGCAACGGCCCATCTCCCTGAGGCAAGCGCTTGTGCTCCTCTCCTCCTGTTGGAGTCGCGCGTTCAGCCCACCTCAGTATTCGCTGCTCTTAATCAGCAAGTGGACAAAATCGTCTCCCAGCCAGAACCTCGCGTACGGCCAAGAGCAAGTCGCCCCCCATCCTTGCCTTCGTTACGTAGCCTTCCGCGCCTGTATCCAGGGCGGCGGCGCGGAAGTCGAAATCATCATGGAGCGTCAGGAAAACTATCTTTGCGTGCGCATGACTTTCCTTGATGCGATATGCGACCTCGATGCCACTCATCTTCGGCATCGAAATATCAAGCACGCAAAGATCGGGTTTCAATCGATTAAACGCTTCCAGGAATTCCGGCCCATCGCCGACCGCCTCCAGGACGTCAAATTGCCGTTTCAGCAGGTGGACAATCGCATTGCGTACTTCTTCATGATCATCCGCCACTAAAATACGCGCGCGCGCCACTCGAGCTCCTTTGTTGGTAGTTAAGAGCAACTCAGAGTAAACGCCTGGGTAGGGCACCAGACACTAGTTCGGAGCTATGGCGACTATGGTAGGAGGACCGAACCGAAATTTAACTGTCAAAAGTGACAGGGTTTAGCAATGAACAAATTTAAGCCGGCGCAGCCACGAGCGAGCTTCGCATTGCGTACTCGATCAATTCTGCGCTGCTTCTGATTTGCAGGTGCTCCATCATCGTGTACTTGTGGAAAGCAACCGTGCGTGGCGAAACGTTCAGGACAAACGCCACCTCTTTCATCGAACGTCCTTCCGCCAACAGTTGCAGCACCTCTTTCTGTCTCAGCGTTAAAGGATTGGTGCTCTTTCTTCGTTTGAAGTTCTGTACGAATGAGCCGTCCATACCTTTAGTCATGAGCGGGGTGACGTAATAACCACCGCGAACAACTTCGCGTATCGCGTTCTGTAGTTCGGTGGCCGCGGAATTTTTAAGCAAATACGCCGAAGCTCCCAGACGGAAAGCTTCGCCGGCCATATCGGGATCGTGATTCATCGTAAGGTAAACGAGCTTTACCAGCGGCATTAGCTGTTTGAGCCGTTGTCCTGCGTTTAAGCCGTTCATCAAAGGCATGCTGATGTCGAGTACGATGACGTGCGGATTGAGGCTGGGGGCGCCCTCCATAAGCGAACGGCCATCGGGGAACATCCCAACGACCTCGAATTCCGGCTCGAGCAAGTTCTTCAGTGCATCCAGGATCAAGGTGTGATCATCTGCGAGTATGACACGGGGGCGTTTCATAAATCCTCCAGTTCTCTAAACGAGTCTATTTACCTGATCAGGTCAGGAGCTCGGGGGAACTCCGGTCTTCGACTGCAACGGAACCGACACTTCAATGCGAGTGCCGCGCAAGGGTTTTGAGTAAACGTTCATTTCACCGCCAAGGACATGTAACCTCTCCTTCATGCTGATAAAACCCAGGCCCTTTTCCATCAATTCGGTTTTTGTGTTGAACCCGCAGCCGTTGTCGGAAACCATCAGACGCACGGCATTTCGAGTTCGGGTCAGCACCACTCGGGCAGACTCCGCGGCACTGTGCTTCACGCAGTTGCGCAATCCTTCCTGAGCTATGCGAAAAACACACAGAGTTATGTCGGCATCGAGCTGCGCCGGAAATCCGGTTTGATGGAACTCAACTTTCACTTTTCCACTCTTCGTAATCTCAGCGCAGAGACTCTTGACCGCAGCCGCCAATCCCAGATGGTCCAGCTTCGAAGGATGGAGTTTGTACGAGAGCCGGTGAATCTCTGCTGCGATTTCCTGTGCCTGGGTTTGAAGCCGCTTGACGTCGCGGCGGAGAGCGAGCGGTTTCTCGATTCTTTGTCCCAACTGCTCCAACTCGACTGATAAAAGCGCCAGCCTCTGATTGAAGTCGTCGTGTAGTTCGCGCGCGACTCTGCGCCGCTCTTCCTCCTGCGCTGCGATCAACCGGCCGCCCAAGTCTTTCAAAGCCTCTTCCGCGCGTTTTCGCTCGGAGACGTCGATCATGAAGCCGTGGATCTTCGTGGCTCCTTCTAATTGAGCGCCGACACTCACAAGGTTCTGGACCCAAACCAAACGGCCGTCACTGGCCCACATGCGAAAAGTAAGATCGAAGTGTTCCGTAACCCGGGTTTGTTTTTCATATGCGGCCAGCACCCAGTTCAGATCATCCGCGTGGATATGCGAAGCCAGGAATTCAGGCTCGTACCATGCTGCAACCGGGTAACCCAGCATCTTTACCGCCTGCTCGCTTACGTAAGTGAAACGTTGTCCCTGGATCTCACCTTCCCAGGTCAGAATCTTTGTGCCCAGGAGCTCAATCAAACGCTCTTTACTGGCTCTGAAGTCTTCGAGCACAGCCGGCAACTCTTCATGCGTTATCAAAACTCTGAAAGTCGTGCCCGGCAGACTCAAACGGGCGGCATGTATGACGAAAGGCCGTGGCTCGCTTAACGACTGTAAGTAATATTTGCGATGAAATTCCTTTTCATCTCCGAACAGAACGCGCTGAATGTCGTCCGCGAGGGTGATGTTTGCTTCTTCATCCGACTCCAGCGGCGTGAACCTGCGGCAACTTTCAAACTGGGCTTGCTCGAGCAAGCTCCATGCTCTGCTGGCGTAAATAATCGATCCCGATTCATCGAGCACAGCCACGTTTGAAACACAGGCGTCGATGAGTGCCCTTAAAGAATCATCGGGCGAGCCGTTGCCGTCGCGCGGGATACGAGTGACCATTTTTTCAGCAACACCAGAAAACATAGCTTCCAGTTCCACTGCTACCGTCAGGGTTTCGACAGGTGCGAAGTCACATTGGCTTTTGAATCAATGCTGCGGATGCTCAATACCGTTATTGCACCTCTGAGAACAGCAAAGTCATTTGACGCGAGATAATTGTTCAGATCTTTTTCCGTATCCCATTCGCTGACGAGCAGGCTTGAATTCTCGTCCGTCGTGTCGAGATAAAAATCGAGCGTGCGGCAACCTTTGGCCTTCTTGAGTGGGTCAAGCAATCGGCCGATGGTTTGCAAAAATTCTGTGCGCTTCTCCGGTTGCACAGTAATCCTTGTAGTGTTGACAATCATTGCCGTCACACCAGGCACACGAATAGACACGAGCCGCACACTCCGCATCTCACTGCGGATAATTTGTGAACTATGCTCTCGGGGCGACGAGAGGCTGAAACATTACGTTGTGGCGCTTTTTGTATTGCAAAAGCCGTGCACAACCGTGGGCCTGAACACCTAATTCGCGTAGGGCTTTGTTTTTGAACACTTTAGTACGCGGGCGTACAAAGTTTCTTTTAAGTACTAATTGGTGCTGGCCGTTGTATTTCGCGGGAACTGTGACAATACGTGGAAGGTGTGACACGGATCTTCGTGGGGTCGCGGCATTATGTGGCCCAGTCGCGGCTAGCTAAAGGTTGTCACGCGGCGCCGTTGTATTCCGAGCTTTGTCATCCTGGTCCTGAGAGTACTCGGATTCAGCCCCAGAATCTTCGCCGCTCCGTAAGGCCCCTCAATGCGCCAGCCGGTATTTTCAAGCGTGCGAATGATGTAATCCCGCTCAACCTCTTCGAGAGTTTGTGTAAGCGGCAAAGTCGCCGGCGACAGTTGTTCAAAGTGATCAACAATCTGGAGAACACTTCCCGGGCTGTGTATGACTGCGCGTTCAATCACGTTTGCCAACTCTCTGACATTTCCCGGCCACGCATGTGCCTGCAGACTCTGCATCGCTCGCGGTGAGACCGACAAGATCTTCTTGCCGGACTTCTTTGTGTACGTACTGACAAAATGCTCGACC